>NZ_JBNNVQ010000078.1:0-27827 GCF_050280625.1 Pseudomonas sp. NPDC089569 | reverse complement strand
CGTAGACGTTCGCCACGCCCATCTCGCGGGCGGTGTCGGGCATCAACTGCATCAGGCCGCCGGCGCCCTTGGGCGACAGGGCGCTGGCGTTGTAGAAACGCCGGGGTGATGTAGTAGCCGATGGCAAGGATGAACACCAACAGGCAACCGGCGCCGACACCGGCATAGGTCTGCGGGAAGTACACCCGCCAGAAGCTGGCGAATGGATGGCAACCCAGGGAGATGGCGGCACGCATGTAGGTCGGCGAGATGCCCTTCATCACGCTGTAGATCGGCAGGATCATGAACGGCAGCAGGATGTGGACCATGGAGATGTAGACACCGATGCGGTTGAACACCAGCTCTACCGGTTTATCGATGATGCCCATCGCCATCAGGCCGGTGTTGATCAGGCCGCCCGACTGCAACAGAACGATCCACGCCGCGACACGCACCAGGATCGAAGTCCAGAACGGCAACAGCACAAGAATCATCAACAGGTTGCTTTGCCGCGCCGGCAGGTTCGCCAGCAGGTAAGCCAACGGATACGCGAGCACCACGCAGATCAGGGTGATGATCAGGCCCATCCAGAAGGTACGGGCGAAGATGTCGAGGTAGATCGCCTGGTCGGGCGTGGCCGGCGCCAGTTCACCGAGATCGTCGATGCGGTGATCGACGGCAGCCAGCAAGTAGAACGGTGTGATGCTGCTGGTGTTGCGGCGCACGGCTTGCCAATAGGCAGGATCGCCCCAGCGCTCGTCGAGGCCCTCCAGCGCTTCTTTATAAGAGGCCGGTTCCGAGGCGAACGGCAAGCTGCGCGCGGTTTTGGTCAACAGGCTGCGGTAGCCGGCCAACTCCATGTTCAAGCGCTTGGACAAGTCGCCCAAGGTCTGGTTTTTGCGGGCGTCGGCGAGGTCTTCACTGGCGGCCTTGTAGACCGGCTCGGCAGGTAGACCGCGACCGTCCCATTGAGCAATGGCTGCCACGGTGCGCGGCATGCCGCCGACCACTTCCGGGTTGCCGACGCTCTTGTAGAGCAGCGCCACGATTGGCACCAGGAACACCAGCAACAGAAACAGCACCAACGGCGCGATCAGGGCCTGGGCCTTCCAGCGGTTGACCCGCTCGGCGTGCTTGAGCCGCTGCTTCAAGGTGGGGTCAGTGCCCGCGTTCGCGGGAACGGCGATAGCCATGGCGTACTCCGAAAATCTTTGATCGTTACAGAGGGGACATCTCCCCCCCTGTAGGAGCGAGGCTTGCCCGCGAAAACGTCGGCACTTTCAACATCGATGTTGACTGCCACACCGCCTTCGCGGGCTAGCCTCGCTCCTACAGAGGAGGCAGGCCTGCAGGGGCGGTCTTACTTGGCAGCCCAGGCGTTGAAGCGCTGTTCCAGTTGCTCGCCGTTGTCAGCCCAGAAGGTGACGTCGATCTGAACCTGGTTGGCAATGTTTTCCGGGGTGGTCGGCATGTCCTTCAGGATGTCCTTGGACAGCAACGGTACGGCTTGGGTGTTGGCCGGGCCGTAGGCGATGTTTTCCGAGTAGGTCTTCTGCTGCTGTGGCTGCACCGAGTAGGCGATGAACTTCTTCGCAGCATCCGCGCGCGCCTTGTCCAGGCCTTTTGGAATGGCCCACGCATCGAAGTCGTAGATGCCGCCGTTCCATACCACTTTCAGGTTGCTTTCTTTCTGTACGGCAGCGATACGGCCGTTGTAGGCCGAACTCATGACCACGTCACCGGAAGCGAGGTACTGCGGCGGTTGTGCGCCGGCTTCCCACCACTGGATGTTGGGTTTGAGCTCGTCAAGCTTTTTGAACGCACGGTCCTGACCATCCTTGCCGGCCAGCACTTTGTAGACGTCCTTAGGCGCAACGCCGTCTGCCATCAGCGCGAATTCCAGGGTGTACTTGGCGCCCTTGCGCAGGCCACGCTTGCCCGGGAATTGCTTGGTGTCCCAGAAATCCGCCCAGCTGGTCGGTGCGGTTTTCAGCTTATCGGCGTTGTAGGCCAACACAGTCGACCATACGAAGAAACCTACGCCGCATGGCTGGATGGCACCCTTGACGTAGTCTTCAGTCTTGCCGAACAGGGCCGGGTCCAATTGCTCGAACATGTCTTCGTCACAACCACGGGACAGCTCCGGCGACTCTACTTCCACCAGATCCCAGGACACGCTCTTGGTGTCGACCATGGCTTTGACCTTGGCCATCTCACCGTTGTACTCGCCCGCCACGATCTTGCCGTTGCCCGCTGCTTCCCACGGTGCGTAGAAGGCCTTGACCTGTGCCGCCTTGTTCGCACCGCCAAAGGACACCACGGTCAGGTCGGGGCCAGCGGCCATTGCGTGGGACGCACCGATCATGCCCATGACAAGCGCTGTGAGTTTCAGGGATTTCAACATTGATATTGTTCTCCACGTGCAGGTTGGTGAAGCAGAAGGGCGATCAATTCGCCTCTAGAAGTGGGTCGAGCGCACGAACGTGTTCGACCTGCCAGCCAAGCGGTACCACGTCACCGACCGCGAGCGCCGGATCGAGCTCGGCAATCGGTTGTTTCACGAAGAAGTCGGTCTTGCCACAGACTTCCAGGCGAACCCGGACGTGGTCGCCCAGATAGATGAATTCCGCCACCCTTCCCGAGAAGCGGTTGACACATTGTTCGGTAGCACCGTTGAGGCTCACGCGCTCCGGGCGAATGGACAAGGTCACCGGCTCACCGGTCTTGCCGACATTCACGGCCAACGCTTCAACTTTTTCACCGCGCCCCAGTTCGACCACACAGCGGTCGCCGGTCTGACTGTGCAGACGACCGCTGAGTCGATTGTTTTCACCGATGAAGTTGGCCACGAAGGTGTTTCGCGGCTCCTCGTACAACGTACGCGGTGGCGCGATCTGCTGGATCTCGCCCTGGTGGAACACCGCCACACGGTCGGACATGGTCAAGGCTTCGCCCTGGTCGTGGGTCACGTAGACCACCGTCACACCCAGGCGCTGGTGCAGGTGCTTGATTTCCATCTGCATATGTTCACGCAGTTGCTTGTCGAGTGCGCCAAGAGGTTCATCCATCAGCACCAGTTGCGGCTCGAACACCAGGGCACGGGCCAAGGCCACACGCTGCTGCTGACCGCCGGACAGTTGTGCCGGGTAACGCTGGGCAAAGGCGTCGAGCTGCACCATGCTCAGCACACGCTTGACCTTGGCAGTGATATCGCTCTTGTTCAGGCCGCGCACGGTCAAGGGGAACGCCAGGTTCTCGGCGACCGTCATGTGCGGGAACAGCGCGTAGTTCTGGAACACCATGCCGATGTCACGCTTATGCGGCGGCACGTTATTGATCGAACGCCCGGCCAGCAGGATCTCACCCGCGGTCGGCGTTTCGAAACCGGCGAGCATCATCAGGCTGGTGGTCTTGCCGGAGCCGGACGGCCCGAGCAACGTGAGGAATTCGCCTTTGCGAATCTCCAGGTTGAGGTCCTTGACGATCAGGTTCTCGCCATCGTAGCTCTTCTGCACTCCACGAAAGCTGACCAGAACATCATTGGTCCCTGCGCTTGAATCGACCTGGCTCATACCCACACCTTTGTTGTTGATGACTGCTGTCGACTAAGCCTAGTGGACACCGCAGACCACGCAAATCGGGGTGCAAGAGAGAATCGCCTCAGCCGGATGGAAGGTTGGGGGTAGGGATTGCCCTACAAGGATGGCGCGTTTTGGCACGCGCACGGCAAATGGCCAGCCGCCAGCCACAGTAGCCAGTCAAAACAGCTCTTTACGAATGTCGCAAATGGATATGGCGATGCGCCCCCTCCCTGTAGGAGCCAGGCTTGCCGGCGATGGCGATCTCACGGACGCCTTCGCCGGCAAGCTTGGCTCCTACAGACGAAGGCGTCTTTGAGATCGCTATCGCCGGCAAGCCTGGCTCCTACGGGGGGGGGGCAGGTATGTTTTTAGAGGAGTTTGTGTTCCATCGCGTACTTCACCAGCTCCGCCAGGGAAGTGATGTTGAGCTTCTGCATCAACCGCGCCTTGTGGGTGCTGATCGTCTTGCTGCTCAAGGCCAGTTGCTGGGCGATGTCGTTGACGTTGGCGCCTTGGGCCAGGCGTTCGAACACGGAAAACTCGCGCTCGGAAAGCAATGAGTGCAAAGGCCGCGAATCAGTGAGGCCGACCTCGAAGACCATGCGGTCAGCCAGTTCCGGATCGATGTAACGCCCGCCTGCCGCCACCCGGCGGATGGCCGTCAGCAACAGGGCCGGATCGCTGTCCTTGGTCGCGTAGCCTGCGGCACCGATCTTCAAGGCCCGGGCCGCCATCTGCGCCTCATCGTGCATCGACAGCACCAGGATCAGGGGAGGATTGTTCAGCGCACGAATCCTTGGAATGGCTTCGAGGCCATTCACACCCGGCATGGAGATATCGAGCAAAACGACTTCGCAGGGCACATGCCGCAAGGTTTCAAGCAACTGCTCGCCGTTGCTCGCCTCCCCCACCACTTGCAGGTCCTTGGCCAGGCCAATCAACTGCTTGATGCCTTCGCGCACGATGGTGTGGTCTTCGGCTACCAGAACACGGATCACGTTCTTCTCCAGATTCAAGATCTATCGCAAGCAGGCTCGCTCCCACAGGGACCGCCACTCTTCAGACTTCATCCAACGGCACTCGCACATTCAGGGTCGTGCCCTCACCCGGCTCACTGTCCAGCGACAACTGCCCGCCCATGATCAGCACACGCTCGCGCATGCCCACCAACCCGAACGATGTCGGCCTGTCAGCCGCAACGACAAATCCTACGCCATCATCGCTGACCGTCAGACACAATTCGTCGCCTTCCAGCGCCAGCATCAGCTCGACAGTATGCGCCTGGGCGTGACGCATGACGTTGGTCAATGCCTCCTGAAGGATTCGAAACAGGCCAATGGCCTTCGCATCGCTGAGCATCGGCAAGTTATCCGGCACCTGCACCAGACACGGAATGTGCGTACGCGCCTCAAAGCGGCGGGCCTGCCACTCGATAGCCGAAGCAATCCCGGCATCGAGAATCGGAGGACGCAGCGCCGTCGCCACATCGCGCACCAACTGGAACAGCTGGGCGATCAGGCGCTTCATGCTGTTCAGGCGTTCGTGCAGCCCCGGATCGAGTTGCGCGTAGGCCAGTTCACACATGGACGTTTCCAGCTTGAGCACGGTCAACATCTGCCCCAGTTCATCATGGACTTCCCGGGCAATGCGCGCCTTTTCTTCTTCGCGCACACTCTCAAGGTGTGCGGACAACTCGCGTAACTGCTCCCGTGAGCTGGCCAGCTCCAGCTCGATCCGCTTGCTCTCGCTGATGTCCCAGACAATGCCGTCCCATACGTAGGTACCTTCCTCAAGCTGACGGGTAATCGCCTTGATTTCCGCCCAGCGCTGCTCGCCCTGGCGCGTGAGAATTCGCCCTTGCCAGGACCAGTCACTGTCGGTGTCCAGCGCATGGTCCTGGGTCTGGTGATAGCTGGCCTTGTCGTCCGGATGCACCAGGCTGCGCAGGCCTTTGTCACGATGGGCCAGGACGGCCGGCGAATAGCCCACCAGGTTTTCGCTGCCCTCGCTGATGTAGGCAAAGTCGATCTGCCCGGTGACCGGAGCCCGCTCCAGGCGAAAAACAAGACCCGGCACATTCGCCGCGATCCCCTGCAAACGCGCCTCGCTTTCCTGCAACGCGGCCAGGGCACGACGGCGCTCAGTCACATCGGTGAGGTAGACCACCAGGTACTCGCCATCGCGAAAACGCAGGAAGCTCAACGAAACGTCGGCCGGCAGGATGCTGCCATCGGCTCTCAGGCAGTTGGTTTCAAAGCTTTGCGGTGACTCGTCGCTGGCCCTGGCGCGTTTCCACAGGTTCAACCAGCGGTCCATGTGCAGTCCGGGCTCGAAGTCGATCAAGGGCCGGTCGATGATCCCGTCGGCGGGATACCCAAGCATGGTTTCGGCGGCGCGGTTGGCGTAGCGCACATGACTGTCCCAGTTGACCCAAAGGATGCCCACGGTGCTCTGGTCGATTGAGAATTGCGTGAGTCGCAAGGCTTCCTCGCTGGCTGCACGCTGGGCGATATCCTGGTGCGCTGCAGCCAGCCGCTGCTCAAGGCTGTGTTGCTGGCGGCGCTGCCAGAACACGATGGCCATGCCGCTCAGGCCCAGCACCAACAACAGCAGACAGAGATTTTTCCAGAACCCCGGAGACTCGGTCAGGCGCGGATACTTGGGTTGCAGCCATTGGTTGTGCAAGGCTTCCAGTTCCTTGGCCGGGATCGCCCTCAGCGCCGCCTCGACGATGTCAGCCAGCGCAGGTTCGTCCCGGCGAGTGGCCACCCGCAGCAACTGGGGCAAACCGACATCCCCCACGACCACCAGCCCCGAGAACTCCGGTTCAATGGACAGACGCCCCAATTGGGCTTCATCGACCACGGCGTAACCGGCTTGCTGACTCAACAGCAATTGCAGCGCCTGACGCTCCATCGGTACACCCTGCAGATTCAGGTGCGGGTAGTTGCTGCGCAGGTAATCGGCCGTGACGCTGGGCATGCGCACGGCCACACGGGTCTGGCTGTCGAGTTTCTCAAGCTCAACCGCGCCCGTGCTTTTCTGGTCGCTGACCACCAGTTGCGGCACTCGCATGTACGGATCGGAAAACTGCCACAGACGCAAGCCGTCAGGGGTTTGCGTCAACCCCGGGGCGATGTCGATTTCACCCGCTCGCGCAGCGGCTTCAAGCTGTTCAAGGTCAGGGTAGTTTCGCCAGCTCAGCTCGACCTTCAATGATCTGGACAGCCACTTCATCAACTCGACGTTGACCCCGGACAAGCGCTGCAATCGACGATCGTACTGCGCGTAAGGCGCTTGCAGTACGAGCCCGACCCGCAACTCACCCTGCTGCGCCAGCCATTGCTGTTGTTTGGGTGACAGGACCGCAACATGCGCTGGCGGCACGACCGCCGCCCAACCCATCAAGGGAAACCACAAACAGCCGATAACCCACAGGCAGCGAAAACGCATCATCGAAATCTCGCACACTGACAAATACTGACCAACCTATTAGGCTGCCGGAATAATCTCTGGCCTGGAATATCCGATGCCCCCTGTCTACCGCCTGGCACTGCCAGCATTGTGCCTGTCGCTGATCCTGCCATGGGCTTTTTCCGTCGAAGCCGCCGATCCGGCACCCGCCACCGCGCCACCCGCCACAGAAGAAAAGCCGGTGGAGCGCATGCCGTTGCCTGAACGCAGCCAGGAAGAAGCGACAGCACTGGAGCGAGCGGTTCCGTCCCAGGAACAGCAACAACTGCAAGCGGGTGGCGACACCTTCCTGGCCTTGTGGAAACCGGCCAACACGGCAGAACCCAAGGGTGCGGTGATCATTATCCCGGGCGCAGGCGAAACCGCCGACTGGCCACAAGCGGTCGGCCCGTTGCGGCGTAAATTGCCGGACGCACAGTGGAGCAGCCTGAGTATCACCTTGCCAGACGTGCAAAGCGATGTCATTGCGCCACGCACTGTCGAAGTACCACCGGCGCCCAAGGCCCCCGATACCGCCAGCAAAGACTCGACCACGGCCGCCCCCATCGAACAGGCCGCTGGCGGTGAGACTGAAGTCGCCGACAAACCGATTGCCGAAACCGGCGAAGAAAAGGCCAAGGTCGATGGCGAACGTATTTTCGCTCGCATCGACGCGGCCATCGCATTCACTGAACAACAAAACGCTCGCAGCATCGTGCTGCTGGGGCATGGAACCGGCGCATATTGGGCCGCACGGTATTTGAGCGAGAAGCAGACAGCGCAGATCGAGCGGTTTGCCATGGTTGCCACCCAGTCACCTGCCCTGGCGAAACCGGAACTGGACGAAATCGTGCCAGCCCTGAAGCTGCCAACCGCCGACATTTTCTATGTGGACAAATTGCTGGACCGCAACGCGGCGCTTGCCCGGTTGCAGGCCAGCAAACGCTTGAAGGGCTCGGCATTCAGCCAGGTATCGCTCAAGGCAATACCGGGCGATAGCAAGGCGCAACAGGAGCAACTGGTTCGTCGGGTTCGGGGCTGGTTGAATCCGCAGAAGACCGCAAACTGACAGACCGGGTCGCCCTCATCGCGAGCAGGCTCGTTCCCACAATGGATCACCGGGATCGATGTGGGAGCGAGCCTGCTCGCGATGAGGGCTCCTGCTAGCGAAAATCCCGCCGCTGCCGAATCATCGAGTAAGCCTGATGCAACTCGCGCGTTCTCTCGGTGGCTTCGCGAACCTGCAACTCCGTCGCCCCGTTGCCGGCAATCTTGTCCGGATGATGACGACTGACCAACCGCCGATAGGCTCGCTTGATCTGCGCCGGCTCGCTGGTGGCAGAAACCCCCAACAGTCGCAGAGCGTCCTGATAGGTCATGACGCTGCTGGCCTGCGGACGTTTTTGCGGCTCATAGTCCGTCGCCAGCGCCTGCACCTGATGCGCCTTCCAGCCCAGCCATTTGCCCCATTGTGCGATCAGTTCACGCTCGCCGGTGCCAGCCCGGCCATCGGCCCAGACCATCCGCCAACAAGCACGCAACACCCCTTCGGCCGCATAGGGCTGCGAGCTCAATCGCCGCAGGTAACCGCGCAAGTTGTCGTTGCCTGACTTTCCGCGATTGAACGCAGCAATTGCCCTGCGCTGGGCCCGCTCGTTCATTTCAAGCGAACGCATTTCCTGACGCGCCTGCTGAATGTGCCCGTCAACGACCCGTCCATCGCTCTTGGCCAGCCTGCCAAGCAAAACGAACAACAGCTCATCGTTGCGCAACGCAGGTCGGCCACCGAGTTTTTCACGCAAATGCGCCCAGCTCTGCAAGTGCAGGCGCCGATCCAGCGCCTGCCCCAGCAACGCACCGAGCATGGCCCCCGGGATGCTGGCAATGGCAAAGCCCGCTCCGGCTCCAATCAGAGTCCCTGGCCACAGCATGTCAGCGGCTCGCTTCAATCAAGGCTTCGACTTCCGCCAGGCGTTCGTGAGTACCGACATCGACCCACTGCCCGCTCATGCGCTCACCGTGGACCTGACCTGCCGCCATTGCAGTGCGCAGTAAAGGCGCCAGCTTGAATGCCCCGGCGCTGCAACCTTCGAACAACTTCGGGTGCAATACTGCAATGCCGCTGTATGTCAGGTTCGCCGAACCCGGCTCGGCGTCACGAACCTGGCCATCGATCAGCTGGAAATCCCCGCTCGGATGATGGGGCGGGTTATCGACCAGCACCAGATGAGCCAGCCCGGCGATGGGCTGGTGCAGTGCGCTGAAGTCATAGTCGGTCCAGATGTCGCCGTTGACCACGACGAAGGGCTCATCGCCCAGCAGCGCCAGCGCTCGGAAAATCCCGCCACCGGTTTCAAGGGGTTCCCCTTCCGCGGAATACTCAATGGCCACGCCATAACGTGAACCATCCCCCAGATAATCTTCGATCTGCTGGCCGAGCCAGGCATGGTTGATGACGATTTCGGTGAAACCCGCCGCAGCCAGTGCGCGCAGGTGATACTCGATCAGGGGCACCCCGCCGGCGCGAACCAGCGGTTTTGGTGTGGTCAGGGTCAAGGGCCGCATGCGCTCGCCCTTGCCTGCCGCCAGGATCATTGCCTTCATGCCGTCACCCCGGCGCGCAGGCTGGCCAGAAGTACGTCCAGCTCAGCCAGTTCCGGGCGACGGGCAATCACTGCCTCTATATAGGCAAAGAAGCGCGGAACATCCGTCAGATAGCGTGGTTTGCCATCGCGGTGACAGATGCGGGCGAAGATGCCGATCACTTTCAGGTGACGCTGCACCCCCATCAAATCGCTGGCACGCAGGAAGTCTTCGAACTGCGGTTGCACCGGAATATTCAATGCCACAGCCTGCTGCCAGTAACTTTCCAGCCATCCGCGCACACGCTCCTCAGGCCAGCTGAGGAACGCATCCTTGAACAGGCAGGTCACGTCATAGGTCACCGGGCCATAGACCGCATCCTGGAAATCCAGCACGCCGGGATTCGGCTCGCTGAGCATCAGGTTACGCGGCATGTAGTCGCGATGAACCAGCACTTTAGGCTGGGCCAGAGCACTGTCGATCAGCAGATCGCTGACCTGCTGCCACAGCACTTGCTGTGCCGCGTCGAATTCGATGCCCAGTTCACGTTTCACATACCACTCGGGAAACAGCTCCAGTTCCCGGCGCAGCAACGCCACATCGTAACTGGGCAGCGGCGCAACCATCGGCAATTGCTGAAAAGCCAGCAGTGCTTGCAGCGCATCCTTGAACAAATCGTCGGCGTTTTCGCTGTCGATCACGTCCAGGTACGTCTTGTTGCCCAGGTCATTGAGCAACAGAAAACCGCGCTCGAGATCTTCGGCATAAATTTTCGGCACATTTATTCCGGATTTCGCCAACAAAAAAGCGATATCCACGAAGGGCTTACAGTTTTCCTGGGGGGGTGGCGCGTCCATCACGATGAAACTTCTACCGGCACCTTCCCAACGGAAATAACGCCGGAAACTCGCGTCGCTACTGGCCGCGGTCAATGTGGCCGGGGGGACGGCACCCCATCCCTGCTCTGCAAAAAGAATCGCCAATTGCTCATCGAGCCAAACTTTCAGGTGTTGCAAACGTACATCTTGGTCAGGCATTGAAGGGTCTCCGACGGCGCTAGCCGTCAAGCGGGTCATGCTTTATTATCCAGCATCTTTTTCAGACCATCGAGAGGCGTGCGGCCCACACCGCGGGCAGATGGCACGCAGGAAGCCCGGACTAATAAGATGGCATTGAAATCCCCCGCGTTTCGTAAAAAATTTCCGTTGTTGGTTACCGGCAGTCTGCTGGCCTTGCAACCATTGGCCACGTCTTTCGTGGTCGCCGGCGAACAGTATGACTGCTCAGTCTCTGCTTCGGGATCCTGGGACTGTGCGCCAAAGGCACCTGCAGCTGCCTTGCCACCGCGCCCCGTCCATGAGGGCAGCGCCGCCTCCGCGGCCGGAGAAGCCCCGGCCGAGAGCGGTTCCAGCGAAGAAACCGGCACCAAACCCGTCCTGGTAACCGAGTCCAAGGGCCGCGGCCTGAAGTCGCGTAGCGAAGACTACAGCCACCTCGACTGGGTTCCCCGCGAGCAGCTCACAGCAGCGCAATTGGCCGAAACCGGTCCGTACTGCTCTGGTTCCTATATCGAACCGATTCGTCCTGGCATGAATGACAAGACGAATAAAAGTGACGCGCCAACCTTTATCGGCGCCAAAGCCTCTCGCTACAAGCAGGATGAACAGGTCGCCACGCTCGCGGGTGACGTGGTCATGCGCCAGGGCAGCATGCAGGTCGAAGCCGATGAGGCCAACCTGTACCAGGCCGAGAGCCGTGGCGAGCTGGCCGGCAACGTGCGTATTCGAGACAACGGCGCGCTGATCGTGGGCGACCATGCCGACGTCCAGCTCGATACGGGTGAAGCCAAGGTCGACAACGCCGAATACGTGATGCACAAGTCCCGCATTCGCGGCAACGCGCTGTATGCCAAGCGTGCCGAGAACGCGATCATCCGCCTCAAGGATGGTACCTACACCACGTGCGAACCGAACAGCAACGCCTGGCAGCTCAAGGGCAACAACATCACCCTGAACCCGGCCACCGGCTTCGGCACCGCGACCAACGTGACACTGCGGGTCAAGGACATTCCGGTCCTGTACACGCCGTACATCTATTTCCCGATCGATGACCGTCGCCAGTCCGGCTTCCTGCCGCCGACCATCGGCACCGGCAGCGATACCGGCTTCATGCTGGTCACGCCGTACTACTTCAACCTGGCACCGAACTACGATGCCACTGTGTACCCACGCTACATGGCCAAACACGGCCTGTTGATGGAAGGCGAATTCCGCTACCTGACCAAATCCAGCGAAGGTCAGTTCGGCGCCGCGTACCTCAATGACGAAAGCAATGATCGCGATCTGCAGAGCGATTTCGACAAACAACGCTACATGTACAACTGGCAGCACAAGGGTGGCCTCGACTCGCGCGTCCTCACGCAGGTCGACTACACCAAGATCAGCGATCCCTATTACTTCCAGGATCTGCAGACCGACCAGATTGGCGTGAAAAGCAACGACTACGTCAACCAGCAAGGCTCCGTGAGCTATCGTGGCGACAGCTACATCGCGCGCATCAACGCCCAGGCTTACCAACTGGCGACCGTGTCGAACATCACGCCCTACGATCGCCTGCCGCAAATCACCCTTGATGGAATGTTGCCGTACCATCCAGATGGCCTGGACTTCACGTACAACACCGAAATCGTGCGGTTCGACCGCGATCTGCAAAACGGCAACTACACCGACGAAGACGGCAACGTGACCCCGCGCCTGGACACCAACGTTCAAGGCCTGGCCCGCGCCAACGGTGATCGCCTCAACCTTGCACCAGCCGTCGCCCTGCCACTGGACTGGACTTATGGCTTCCTCAAGCCAAAACTCAAGTACCAGTACACGCAGTACGATCTGTCCCTGGACAGCATTGGCAAAAATCAGATTGTTGCCCAGGATCAAGCTGCTGCTGCAGCCGGCACCGAAAACCTCAATGGTAATTTCGGCAGCAACCAGAGCCGGGGCGTGCCAATCGCCAGCATCGACAGCGGCCTGTATTTCGATCGCAACACCCAATGGTTCGGCAAGAACTATCGCCAGACCCTTGAGCCGCGCCTGTTCTATCTCTACGTACCCGAGAAGGACCAGACCGACATTCCGGTATTCGACACCAGCGAATACACCTTCAACTATGCATCGCTGTTCCGTGACAACCGCTTCTCCGGTTCCGACCGTGTCGGCGACGAGAACAAGCTGTCGCTGGGCGTGACCAACCGCTGGATCGAAGACAACGGTTTCGAGCGCCAGCGCATCAGTGTCGGCCAGGCGATGTACTTCAAGGATCGTGAAGTCCAGTTGCCGGGTATCGATGCGAAGACGCGCAAGGATGCACACTCCAACGTGTCTCCTTATGCGCTTGAATACGAGTATCGCTGGAACCGCGACTGGCGTACCACCGCCGACTACAACTGGGACCCGGACAGCCGCAGCCCTCGCTCGGGCAGCGCGATGTTCCACTACCAGCCTGAAGACAACCCGAACAAGGTCATCAACGCCGGCTATCGCTATCGCAATGACCAGGTTCGCTATGACCAGACCACCGGCCAATGGCAAGTGGGTGGTGGCGATTACGGCGTTCCGGGCCAACCAGGCTTCGTGAAGGACTACTACAAGATCGAACAGCATGACTTCTCGGTCATCTGGCCGGTCGTGCCGCAGTGGAACGCCATCAGCCGCTGGCAATACGACTACAACCGCAACCGTACACTGGAAGCCTTCGGTGGTTTCGAGTACGACAACTGCTGCTGGAAACTGCGCCTGATCAACCGTTACTGGGTCTCCTACGACGAATTCAGTCAGGAAGCTCCGCAAAACGAAAAAGGCGACCACGGCGTCTTCCTACAAATTGTACTGAAGGGGCTCGGCAATCTGACTGGCGCCAAGGCAGAGAGCTTCCTCGACAAAGGCATCCAAGGTTATCGTGAACGTGAAGACCAAGCTTTCTGATTGTCTGCGCCCGCTGCTGTTGGGCGCGCTGTTCCTGGGTACCGCGGCCAACGCCGCGGTACAGTCCATCGATAAAGTGGTGGCCATTGTCGACAACGACGTGGTCATGCAGAGCCAACTGGATCAGCGTATTCATGAGGTTCAGCAAACCATCGCCAAGCGCGGCTCCGCCGTGCCACCGGCCAGCGTACTGCAGCAACAGGTACTGGAACGCCTGATCGTCGAGAACCTGCAACTGCAGATCGGCGAGCGCTCCGGCATCCGCATTACCGATGAAGAACTGAACCAGGCGGTTGGCACCATTGCCCAGCGCAACAACATGTCGGTCGAGCAATTCCGTGCCGCCCTGATTCACGACGGCCTGTCCTATGAGGACGCACGTGACCAGATCCGTCGCGAAATGGTCATCAGCCGTGTTCGCCAGCGTCGCGTGTCCGAGCGCATCCAGGTCACCGAGCAGGAGGTGAAAAACTTCCTGGCTTCCGACCTTGGCAAGATGCAGCTGTCCGAAGAGTTCCGCCTGTCCAACATCCTGATTCCTACGCCGGAAAGCGCCAACTCCGACGCAATTCAGAATGCCGCCAAGCAGGCTGACGCGGTTTACCAGCAGCTCAAGCAAGGCGCTGACTTCGGTCAACTGGCCATCGCCAAATCCGCCAGCGAAACCGCGCTGGAAGGTGGAGACATGGGCTGGCGTAAAGCGGCTCAACTGCCACCGCCCTTCGATCGCCTGCTGAGCACCATGGCGGTTGGCGACATCACCCAGCCAATGCGCACCCCTGGCGGTTTCATCATCCTGAAGATCACCGACAAGCGTGGCGGTGAAACCCAGGTGCGCGATGAAGTGCATGTGCGTCACATCCTGGTAAAACCAAGCCCTATCCGCGACGAAGCGAAAACCAGGGCACTGGCCGAGTCGCTCTACAACCGCATTGCAGCGGGTGAAGACTTCGCTGAATTGGCAAAGAGCTATTCGGAAGACCCGGGCTCCGCTCTCAACGGCGGTGACCTGAACTGGATCGACCCGAACGCACTGGTTCCCGAGTTCCGCGAAGTCATGGCCAAGACCCCGCAAGGTCAGCTGTCCAAGCCGTTCAAGACACAATACGGCTGGCACGTACTTGAAGTCCTTGGCCGTCGCGCTACCGACAGCACTGCCCAGGCGCGCGAGCAACAGGCAATGACCGCACTGCGCAACCGTAAATACGACGAAGAGCTGCAAACCTGGCTGCGTCAGATCCGTGACGAAGCGTACGTTGAAATCAAACTCCCTGGCGCCGACCAGGCCGCGCAGTGAAGCCTCAACGTTTCGCACTGACACCCGGTGAGCCAGCCGGCATAGGTCCCGACCTGTGCCTGCTGCTGGCCTCGCAAGCCCAGCCACACCCTCTGATTGCCATTACCAGTTGCGGCCTGCTCCAGGAGCGGGCCGCTCAACTGGGCGTGGCTGTCGACTTGCTGCCGGTCACGCCGGACAACTGGCCGGATGCACCCGCACCCGCCAATAGCCTGTATGTCTGGGACACACCGCTGAACACCAGAGCCGTCGCCGGGCAACTGGACAAGGCCAATGCAGCCTTTGTCCTCGAAACCCTGACTCGCGCCGGCCAGGGCTGCCTGGATGGGCATTTCGCCGGGATGATCACCGCTCCGGTACACAAAGGGGTGATCAACGAGTCCGGAATCGCCTTTTCCGGGCACACGGAATTTCTCGCCGACCTGACCCATACCCAACAAGTGGTGATGATGCTCGCCACCCGCGGATTGCGCGTGGCGCTGGTCACCACCCACCTGCCCCTGCGAGAAATCGCCGATGCGATCACGCCGGAGCGCCTGGAGCGGGTCACGCGAATCCTGCACACCGACCTGCAAGAAAAATTCGGCATCGCCCAGCCACGCATTCTCGTCTGCGGGCTCAACCCCCATGCCGGCGAAGGCGGGCATCTGGGCCATGAAGAAATCGATATCATCGAACCCACATTAGAGCGCCTGCGCGGCGAAGGCATGGACCTGCGCGGTCCCCTGCCCGCCGACACGCTGTTTACCCCCAAATATCTGGAGCATTGCGACGCAGTGCTGGCGATGTACCACGACCAGGGCCTGCCCGTGCTGAAGTACAAAGGCTTCGGCGCAGCGGTCAACGTGACCCTCGGCTTGCCGATCATTCGCACATCGGTCGACCACGGCACCGCCCTTGATCTGGCCGGCAGCGGCAAGATCGATACCGGCAGCCTGCAAGTCGCCCTGGAAACCGCCTACCAGATGGCCGAGACCCGTTTATGACCGAGCAATACCAACACCGCGCGCGCAAGCGCTTCGGCCAGAACTTTCTCCATGATGCCGGCGTCATCGACCGCATCCTGCGCTCCATTCATGCCAAAGCCGAAGACCGCATGCTGGAAATCGGCCCTGGCCAGGGCGCATTGACCGAAGGCCTGCTCAGCAGCGGTGCCCAACTCGACGTCGTGGAGCTGGACAAGGACCTGGTTCCGATCCTCAACCAGCAGTTCGCCGGCAGGAGCAACTTCAACCTGCATCAGGGTGATGCGCTGAAGTTCGACTTCACGACCCTGAACGCCGCGCCGAACAGCCTGCGCGTGGTGGGTAACCTGCCTTACAACATTTCGACGCCGCTTATTTTCCATCTGCTGCACAACGCTCATCTGATTCGCGACATGCACTTCATGCTGCAAAAGGAAGTGGTCGAGCGTCTGGCGGCAGGGCCTGGCGGTGGCGATTGGGGCCGCCTGTCGATCATGGTTCAGTACCACTGCCGGGTCGAGCATCTGTTCAACGTAGGTCCGGGCGCGTTCAACCCGCCGCCCAAAGTCGATTCGGCCATTGTGCGCCTGGTGCCGCATGCCGTACTGCCATATCCGGCCAAGGATCACCGGTTGCTGGAGCGGATCGTGCGCGAAGCCTTCAACCAGCGTCGCAAGACCCTGCGCAACACCCTCAAGCAGCTCTTGAGCAATGCTGAAATCGAGGCCGCCGGTGTCGACGGCAGCCTGCGCCCGGAGCAACTCGACTTGGCCGCTTTCGTGCGCCTGGCCGACAAACTGAGCGAACAATCCCCGCTCCCGTCATCGGACGCCTGACAGCAGCGTTATCGGGTAGGACACAGGCGCCCATGTCTGGTTTACTACCCGATACTTGGCCTAGACTGAACTTCATCAGCTATGCCCCGCTTCCCGCTTGGTTTTTTAAGGCCTCTTGCATGTCCGATCCTCGTTATCAGGTCGACGTCAGCGTCGTCACCCGCTATCTGGCAGAACAATCGCAACCCGAACAAGAACGCTTTGCCTTCGCCTACACCATCACCGTGCGAAACAATGGCCTGATACCGGCCAAACTGTTATCTCGGCACTGGGTGATCACCGATGGCGACGGACATGTCGAAGAGGTTCGGGGGGCAGGCGTGGTTGGCCAGCAACCGTTGATCGAGGCAGGCAAGAGCCATACCTACAGCAGCGGCACTGTCATGACCACCAAGGTGGGTACCATGCAGGGTAGCTATCAGATGATCGCCGACGACGGTAAACAGTTCGATGCCATCATCGCGCCCTTTCGCCTGGCAGTGCCTGGAGCCTTGCACTAATGGCCACGTACGCCGTAGGCGACCTGCAAGGCTGCCTGCAAGCCCTGCAATGCCTGCTCAAGCAAGTCGCGTTTGATCCGAAAAAAGATCAACTGTGGCTGGTCGGCGACTTGGTCAACCGGGGCCCGCAATCGCTGGACACCCTGCGTTTCCTCTATAGCATCCGCGAATCGCTGGTCTGCGTACTCGGCAACCACGACCTGCACCTGCTGGCGGCCGGACAGAACATCGAACGCCTGAAAAAAGCCGATACCCTGCGCGAAATTATCGAAGCGCCGGATTGCGCCGACCTGCTGGACTGGTTGCGCCAGCAAAAACTCCTGCATTACGACGAACAACGCAATGTGGCGCTGGTACACGCCGGCATCCCGCCACAATGGTCGCTACGCAAGGCCCTGAAGCACGCCGCAGAAGTCGAAACCGCCTTGCGCGACGACAACCTGTTTGCCCCTTACCTCGATGGCATGTATGGCAACGATCCGGCGAAATGGGACAACGACCTCAAAGGTGTGGCACGCCTGCGGGTGATCACCAACTATTTCACCCGCATGCGCTTCTGCACGGCCGAGGGCAAGCTCGACCTCAAGAGCAAGGAAGGCCTCGACAGCGCGCCGCCGGGCTACAAGCCGTGGTTCCAGCACGCGGAACGCAAGACCAGGGACCTGAAGATCATCTTCGGCCACTGGGCCGCACTGGAAGGCAAGGTCCTTGAACCGGGCATCTCGGCCCTGGACACCGGTTGCGTCTGGGGTGGTGCCCTGACCCTGATGAATGTCGACAGCGGTGAACGCCTGTCGTGCAAATGCGATGAACATGGCCACGCCGCCCAGCCGCCAGTCGCCCAATCCAAATCCGAACCCTTGTCAGCCAGCGCCCCGCGCTAGACTGCGATTTCAGCCGAGCTACAGGAACCGTCATGAGCGAATTCAAACGTATTGCCCCGGAACAGGCCCACGCCCTGCGAGCGCAAGGCGCCGTTGTGGTCGATATCCGCGATCCGCAAACCTATGCACTGAACCACATCGCCGGCTCAACGCATCTGGACAACCATTCGGTTTCGGAATTTATCCGTAACGCCGACCTCGATGCCCCAACGGTGGTGGTGTGTTATCACGGCAATTCCAGCCAGAGTGCCGCCGCCTACCTGATCAGCCAAGGCTTTTCCGACGTGTACAGCATGGACGGCGGCTTTGAGTTGTGGCGTACGACTTATCCTTCGGAAACAGCGCAAGGCACTCACGAATAATTTTTTTGTAACACGCAAGCCCCCGGCGCGCGCGGGCTGGCGCGGTGGCAGACGAACGGTCTGCCACAACTAATTGCGCATCTCGCCTTTACCTCCCGAATTCCCAACTATCCTTAAGCGCAGGCCATCCAAAACAGGGGAGAGCCGGTACACCGGCGCACGGATCATCGGGAGTAGCTTTCGGGGTCATCGCCTTCGAAAGATTTCTGGGGGGTAAACAGCGACCGCCTGTTCGGTTGCTGCCAGCATCGACTGAGTGATCCGGCGTCGGCTCCACGTATCGAGCGAGGTGACGTCATGAGTATCTTTAGCCACTTCCAACAACGTTTCGAGTCCACACGCCAGGAAGAACTCACACTGCAGGAGTACCTGGAACTGTGCAAAAAGGACCGTAGCGCCTACGTTTCCGCCGCCGAGCGTTTGCTCCTGGCCATCGGTGAACCGGAGCTGCTCGACACCTCGACCAATTCGAGGCTGTCGCGAATATTCTCCAACAAAGTGATCCGCCGCTATCCGGCCTATGAAGACTTCCACGGGATGGAAGAATGCATCGACCAGATCGTGTCGTATTTCCGCCATGCCGCTCAGGGCCTGGAAGAGAAGAAGCAGATCCTCTACCTGCTCGGCCCTGTCGGTGGCGGTAAATCGTCCCTGGCCGAAAAGCTCAAGCAACTGATGGAAAAAGTGCCCTTCTATGCCATCAAGGGCTCGCCGGTTTTCGAATCTCCCCTGGGTCTGTTCAACGCCACCGAAGATGGCGCGATCCTTGAGGAAGACTTCGGCATTCCACGCCGTTATCTCAATACGATCATGTCGCCATGGGCGACCAAGCGCCTGGCCGAGTTCGGTGGCGATATCAGCCAGTTCCGCGTTGTGAAACTCTACCCGTCGATCCTCAACCAGATCGCCGTGGCCAAAACCGAGCCGGGAGATGAAAACAACCAGGACATCTCGGCACTGGTGGGCAAGGTCGACATCCGCAAACTGGAGGAATACCCACAGAACGACGCCGACGCCTACAGCTACTCGGGGGCCCTGTGCCGGGCCAACCAGGGCTTGATGGAGTTCGTGGAAATGTTCAAGGCACCGATCAAGGTGCTGCACCCACTGCTGACCGCCACCCAGGAAGGCAACTACAACAGTACCGAAGGTCTTGGTGCGATTCCGTTCACCGGGATCCTGTTGGCCCACTCCAACGAATCGGAATGGCACACCTTCCGCAACAACAAGAACAACGAAGCCTTCATCGACCGGATCTACATCGTCAAAGTGCCGTACTGCCTGCGGGTCAGCGATGAAGTGAAGATCTACGACAAACTGCTGTTCAACAGCTCGCTGGCCAAGGCCCATTGCGCACCCGACACCCTGAAAATGCTCGCCCAGTTCACCGTGCTGTCGCGCCTGAAGGAGCCGGAAAACTCCAACATCTACTCCAAGATGCGCGTGTACGACGGTGAAAACCTCAAGGACACCGATCCGAAAGCCAAATCGATCCAGGAATATCGCGACAACGCGGGTGTCGACGAAGGCATGAACGGCCTGTCGACCCGCTTTGCCTTCAAGATCCTGTCGAAGGTCTTCAACTTCGATCCCCACGAAATCGCCGCCAACCCCGTGCATCTGCTCTACGTGCTGGAGCAGCAGATCGAACAGGAACAGTTCCAGGCGGAAACCCGTGAACGCTACCTGCGCTACCTCAAGGAATACCTGGCACCGCGCTATATCGAATTCATCGGCAAGGAGATCCAGACCGCCTACCTGGAGTCTTACAGCGAGTACGGCCAGAACATCTTCGATCGCTACGTGCTGTATGCAGACTTCTGGATCCAGGACCAGGAATACCGCGATCCGGAAACCGGCGAAATACTCAACCGTGTAGCGTTGAACGAAGAGCTGGAGAAAATCGAAAAACCGGCCGGTATCAGCAATCCCAAGGACTTCCGCAACGAAATCGTCAACTTCGTGCTGCGCGCCCGAGCCAACAACAACGGCAAGAATCCAACCTGGCTCAGCTACGAAAAACTGCGCGTGGTCATCGAGAAGAAAATGTTCTCCAACACCGAGGACCTGCTGCCGGTCATCAGTTTCAATGCCAAGGCCAGCAAAGAAGACCAGCAGAAACACAACGACTTCGTCACACGGATGGTCGAGCGGGGCTACACCGACAAACAGGTACGACTGCTGTCCGAGTGGTATCTGCGGGTCAGAAAATCGCAGTAACCCGCCGCCGGCAAGACCGGTTGTCGTCAGCCCGAGGCCTGTTTGCGCATTTTCTGCTACACAGGCCTCAGGAAGGTGTCCGAAAGCCGGTAGCGAGACTGAGGCAGTATTCGCAGCGCTTGGGGGAGCGTGCTTGTCCCTCGGCACTTGGTTTGCTGCTGCTTGAGCGCTCGCCCCTTTCGGGACAGCTTCTAAGGAGCAGTCATGAGCTATGTGATCGACCGACGTCTCAATGGCAAGAACAAAAGCACGGTGAACCGCCAGCGGTTTCTGCGGCGTTACCGTGACCACATCAAAAAGGCTGTCGAAGAGGCGGTCAGCCGGCGCTCCATTACCGACATGGAGCACGGCGAGCAAATCAGCATCCCCGGCCGCGACATTGATGAGCCGGTGCTTCACCATGGCCGCGGCGGCAAACAAACGATCGTGCACCCCGGCAACAAGGAATTCACCAGCGGCGAGCACATTGCCCGCCCACCTGGAGGTGGCGGCGGCCGAGGCCCCGGCAAGGCCGGTAACTCGGGCGAAGGCATGGACGAGTTCGTCTTCCAGATCACTCAGGAAGAATTCCTCGAATTCATGTTCGAAGACCTGGAACTGCCGAACCTGGTCAAGCGCAACCTGACCGGCACCGACACCTTCAAGACCGTTCGCGCCGGCATAAGCAACGAAGGCAATCCGTCGCGAATCAACATCATCCGCACGCTGCGCTCAGCCCATGCACGGCGCATTGCCCTGTCGGGCAGCAGCCGGGCGAAACTGCGCGAGGCCAAGGAAGAACTTCTGCGACTCAAGCAGGAAGAGCCGGACAACTTCGGCGATATTCAGAATCTTGAGGCAGAAATCGAAAAACTCAGTGCGCGCATTCATCGCGTACCGTTTCTCGACACCTTTGACCTCAAATACAACCTGCTGATCAAACAACCCAACCCCAGCTCGAAGGCGGTGATGTTCTGCCTGATGGACGTTTCCGGCTCCATGACTCAGGCCACCAAGGATATAGCCAAGCGTTTCTTTATCCTGCTGTACCTGTTTCTCAAGCGTAACTACGAAAAAATCGATGTGGTGTTCATCCGCCACCACACCAGTGCCCGCGAAGTGGACGAAGAGGAGTTCTTCTATTCCCGCGAAACCGGCGGCACCATTGTTTCCAGCGCCTTGAAACTGATGCAGGAGATCATGGCCGAGCGCTACCCGGCCAATGAGTGGAATATCTATGCCGCCCAGGCGTCCGACGGTGACAACTGGAACGATGACTCCCCCATCTGCCGCGACATCCTGATCAACCAGATCATGCCGTTCGTGCAGTACTACACTTATGTTGAGATAACCCCGCGCGAACATCAGGCGCTGTGGTTCGAGTACGAGCGCATCGCCGAAGCCTTTTCTGACACTTTTGCCCAACAGCAACTGGTCTCGGCCGGGGATATCTACCCGGTCTTCCGTGAACTCTTCCAGCGCAGGTTAGTGACATGACCGCCAAAGAGCAGAAGCGCCAACCCATTTCCACCGGCTCCGAATGGACGTTCGAGCTGATCCAGGCCTACGACCGCGAAATCAGTCGTATTGCCGCTGGCTACGCACTCGATACGTACCCAAACCAGATCGAAGTGATTACCGCCGAACAGATGATGGATGCCTACGCTTCCGTCGGCATGCCGCTGGGTTACCACCACTGGTCCTACGGCAAACACTTTCTCAGCACGGAAAAATCCTACACACGTGGCCAGATGGGGCTGGCCTACGAAATCGTGATCAACTCCGACCCGTGCATTGCCTACCTGATGGAAGAAAACACCATCTGCATGCAGGCGCTGGTGGTGGCACATGCCTGCTATGGCCATAACAGCTTTTTCAAGGGCAATTACCTGTTCCGCACCTGGACCGACGCCAGCTCGATCATCGATTACCTGGTGTTCGCCAAGCAGTACATCATGCAATGCGAAGAGCGCCATGGCATCGACGCGGTCGAGGACTTGCTCGACTCCTGCCACGCCCTGATGAACTACGGCGTCGACCGTTACAAACGCCCCTATCCGATTTCCGCCGAAGAAGAACGCCGCCGGCAGAAGGACCGGGAGGAACACCTGCAGAAGCAGATCAACGACCTGTGGCGCACCATTCCGAAAGGCGCGGACAAGTTCAGCGACAAGGACAACGCGCGCTTCCCCGCCGAACCGCAGGAAAACATCCTGTATTTCATCGAGAAACATGCGCCGCTGCTGGAACCCTGGCAGCGGGAAATCGTGCGCATCGTGCGCAAGATCGCCCAGTACTTTTATCCACAACGCCAGACTCAGGTCATGAACGAGGGTTGGGCCACGTTCTGGCATTACACCCTGATGAACGACCTGTACGACGAAGGCCTGGTCACCGACGGTTTCATGATGGAGTTCCTCACTTCGCATACCAGCGTGGTGTTCCAGCCCGGCTTCGACAGCCCCTACTACAGCGGCATCAACCCCTACGCGCTGGGTTTTGCCATGTACCGCGACATTCGTCGCATGTGCGAGGAGCCCACGGAGGAAGATCGCCGCTGGTTCCCCGAAATTGCCGGCAGTGACTGGCTGTCTACCATCAAGTTCGCCATGAGCAGCTTCAAGGATGAAAGCTTCATCCTGCAGTATCTGTCACCCAAAGTGATCCGCGACCTGAAGCTGTTCAGCATTCTCGACGATGATCAGAAAGACGACCTGCTGGTTCCTGCCATTCACGACGAAGGAGGCTATCGAATCATCCGTGAAACCCTCGCCGCCCAGTACAACCTGGGCAATCGCGAGCCAAACGTGCAGATCTACAGCATCGACCGCCGCGGCGACCGCTCCCTGACCTTGCGTCACCAGCAACACGACCGCAAACCGCTGGGAGAGTCCACCGAGGAAGTGCTCAAGCACCTGCATCGCCTCTGGGGCTTCGACATCCATCTGGAAACCCTGCAAGGGGAACAGGTGATGAAAACCCATCATGTTCCGCCCAGGAGCGAACACGGCGAAGGCGACTACGGTCGGCTGGACCTGGCTGTCATTCATCTTTGATTCTGCGTGTGCCTCCGCAAGCTCGATACAACGGTTATCCTGTCGAGCTAACGGAGGTTTTTTTATGCGGATCTATAAAGTCGGCGGCGCCGTGCGTGATCGCCTGCTGGGCATACCGGTCACCGACATCGATCGGGTTGTGGTCGGCGCCACCACCGAAGAAATGCTCGCCAAGGGGTTTCGCCCGGTCGGGGCAGATTTCCCGGTGTTTCTTCATCCCAAGACCGGTGAGGAATACGCCCTCGCCCGGACCGAACGCAAAAGCGGACGCGGCTATGGCGGCTTCACTTTTCACGCCAGTCCCGAGGTAACCCTCGAAGAAGACCTGATCCGCCGCGACCTGACGATCAACGCGATGGCCGAGGACGATCAACAGAACCTGACCGACCCCTACCACGGGCAACGTGACCTCGAGGCGCGCATTCTGCGCCACGTTTCCCCTGCATTTGCGGAAGATCCCCTCAGAGTCCTGCGGGTTGCCCGCTTTGCGGCGCGCTATGCCGAGCTTGGTTTTAGCGTGGCCCCACAAACACTGGACTTGATGCGCCAGCTCAGTGAGTCTGGCGAACTCCAGGCACTGACAGCGGAACGCAGCTGGAAAGAAATATCCCGCGCCCTGATGGAAAACCAGCCTCAGGTATTCATTGAAGTGCTGCGCGCATGCGGCGCGCTGAAAGAATTGATACCGGAAGTGGATGCCCTGTTTGGCGTGCCGCAACCGCAAGCCCATCACCCCGAAATCGACACAGGCGTACACACCCTGAGCGTGCTGGAACAAGCCGCGCAGCACAAACAACCCTTGACCGTGCGCTGGGCTTGCCTGTTGCATGACCAGGGCAAAGGGCTGACGCCGGAGGATCAATGGCCACGGCACATCGCCCACGAGTTCAAGGGGCTGAAACTCATAAAGGCAGTGAACGAAAGGTTCAAGGTGCCGAGGGATTGCCAGGAATTGGCGTTGCTGGCAGGCGAATATCACACCCACGGTCATCGCGCCCTGGAACTCAAGCCATCGACACTGCTGGAGCTGCTGCAAAGCTTCGACGTTTATCGACGCCCGCAACGGTTCGAGGAATTCATCGCGGTGTGCGAGATGGACGCCCGTGGGCGCAAGGGGCTGGAGCAGAGAAGTTATCCACAGGCAGATTACCTGCGCGGCGCGGCAAATGCGGCACGCAGCGTAGCGGTTCAGCCATTGCTGGAAAAGGGATTCAAAGGCCCGGAACTGGGCGAGGCCATCAAGCG
This sequence comes from Pseudomonas sp. NPDC089569, assembly GCF_050280625.1. Taxonomy (NCBI): domain Bacteria; kingdom Pseudomonadati; phylum Pseudomonadota; class Gammaproteobacteria; order Pseudomonadales; family Pseudomonadaceae; genus Pseudomonas; species Pseudomonas sp. NPDC089569. The sequence goes on along the minus strand of NZ_JBNNVQ010000078.1, from coordinate 2,907 downwards.
TGAGCGACTCAAAGCGTTGAAGGCCTACAAGGAAAGTGCGTTGGGCTGAAGCGCTTCGTTGTAGGAGCCAGGCTTGCCGGCGAAGGCGGTCTTCAGGCCGCCTTCGTTGCAGGTGCGAGCAATGCAGCGACCCGGCTTGCCCGCGAAGACGTCAGCAGCCTCACAACAAATCCGTAGGAGCGAGCGATGCGGCGACCCGACTTGCCCGCGAAGGCGCCAGCAATGTCACAACAAATTCGAAGGTGTCAGCTGCTCGCCACGCCACTCGAACGCCACTGGCGCCAGTACCTGATCAATCTGCGCTTCACGCCACAGGCTCGCAAAGCTTTTGCCTGCACCTGGATGTATCCGATCCGGCGCAATCAACGACAATGGCCACAAGACAAAGGCATTTTTCAGAATTTCTGCCCGAGGCAGAATCAGTCCGTTGAAATTGCCCAACAGATCGCCATACAGCAGAACATCGATGTCCAGCGGCAACCCCTTGCGATCCGGCGCGTAGCGACCATTGTCGGCTTCGATGAATTTCAGCCGCCGATCCAGCTCCATCAGCGGCAGATCGGTGTAGGCCGACACCACGAAATTGAAGAATGGCCCACTTTTGATACCCACCGGCTGACTTTCGAAGACGGGCGAACAGCGGATATCCACCAGAAAAGCCGCCAGGGCATCCAGACCAGACTGCAAATGGGCTTCACGCTCGATATTGCTACCGAGCCCCAGAAAAACCTGAGTCAGCGACATCCGCGCTCGATCTCCACGCCTACACCACCGGTAGCGGCCGGAACTGCGCCAGGTTTGGTCAGCTTCAGACGCATCCAGGTAATCTTGAACTCGCTCATGAGCACTTCGACCAGACGCTCGGCAAAGGTCTCGACAAGCTGGAATTGCGCCTGCTCGGCAAAGGCCTGGATGCGTGACGAAACACTCGCGTAATCGAGCGCCAGGGTCAGGTCATCACCAGCGGCTGCCGGACGATTATCCCAGGCGAAACTCAGATCAAGACGCAAGCACTGTCGGATGCCTCGCTCCCAGTCGTAGGCACCGATCACGGTGTCGACTTCCAGGCCCTCGATAAACACTCTGTCCAAGCACTTTTCTCCGCTACACGACAAGGGCGCAATGCGCCGTTAGAATCAGGGCGTCCTCGCCCGGAATGGTTAGCATGTTTTGGTTACTGGCGATCCTCGCCTACCTGCTCGGCTCTCTGTCCTTCGCCATCCTGCTCAGTCGCCTGACCGGCAACCCCGATCCTCGAATGAGTGGCTCGGGTAATGCCGGTGCCACCAACATGTTGCGTCTGGCAGGCAGAAAACTCGCCATCCTGACCTTGCTCGGCGACCTCTGCAAAGGCCTTCTTCCTGTGCTGATCGCCGGCGTTGCAGGCCTTTCGCTACAGGATCAGGCCTGGATCGGCGTCTGTGCCGTCATCGGCCACCTGTTCCCGCTGTACTTCCGTTTTCGTGGCGGCAAAGGTGTCGCCACCGCCGCCGGCATGTTGTTCGGCCTGTATCCACCCGCCGCCCTGCTGGCCGTCTGCGCCTGGCTGCTGACGTTCTACCTGACTCGTACCAGTTCGCTGGCTGCCCTTATCGCCACACCACTGACCCTGCCACTTCTGGCCTGGCAGGAGCCGGCGGCCCTGCTTCCCATGAGCGCGCTCACGGGAATGATTGTCTGGCGCCACCGCGGCAATCTACGCGACCTGTTCGCCGGGCGCGAACGGCATTTTTAGATACCCCTCACCCGCAACACTCGTCACAACGCGGACAATTGCTCCATCGGCCAGCGCGCCTGAACGCTGATGGCCAGACTTTCCTGCTGACCGGCCTGCAATCGCTGGCAGCCTGCAAAGGCAATCATTGCGCCGTTATCGGTACAGAACTGTGGCCGGGCATAAAAAACACTGCCTTTCATGTCGCCGAGCATTTTTTCCAGCGAAGACCGCAACGCCCTGTTGGCGCTCACGCCGCCTGCGATGACGAGGCGCTTCATACCGGCAGCCTTGAGGGCACGCTTGCATTTGATCGTCAAAGTCTCCACCACGGCCTGCTGGAACGCCAGCGCGATGTCGCAACGGGCTTGCTCGCCGTCGTCCCCGGCGTTCACACACTGCTGCCAGGTGTTCAGCGCGAACGTCTTCAAGCCGCTGAAGCTGAAATCAAGGCCGGGACGATCACACATCGGACGCGGGAAGACGAATCGTCCCGCAACGCCTTGCTCTGCCAGGCGAGCGATTTCCGGACCGCCCGGATAATTGAGGCCCATCATCTTCGCCGTCTTGTCGAAGGCTTCGCCCGCGGCGTCGTCCAGCGTCTCGCCCAACAAGGTGTACTGACCGATACCGTCGACCTGCACCAGTTGCGTATGACCGCCGGACACCAACAAAGCGACGAACGGAAATTCGGGAGGCTGCGACTCCAGCATCGGTGCCAGCAAGTGGCCTTCCATGTGATGCACGCCCAGCGCGGGTATTCCCCAGGCAAAGGCCAGCGCCTGGGCGCAGGAAGCTCCCACCAGCAGGGCACCGACCAGGCCGGGCCCTGCGGTATAGGCGATGGCGTCGATCTCGGTTGGCACGCAGTCGGCTTCGGCCAGCACCTGACGAATCAGGGGCAGCATGCGCTTGACGTGATCGCGCGAGGCCAGCTCCGGCACTACGCCGCCGTAGACACGGTGCAGGTCGATCTGACTGAATAGTGCATCGGCCAGCAGACCGCGCTCACTGTCGTAAAGTGCGACGCCGGTTTCGTCGCAGGACGTTTCTAATCCCAGTACTAGCATGGGTTTGCGCCTTGTTTAGGCTGAATTCGAAGAAGAGGCGCCGAAATCCGCCACGCCGGCCAAACGCGAACCAGCGGAGGTGCACTGATGAGCGACATTATCCGCCGCGACCCGCGCGCCGAA
>NZ_JBNNVQ010000077.1:0-28045 GCF_050280625.1 Pseudomonas sp. NPDC089569 | reverse complement strand
TGCGCGACCTGGCTCGCCCCCCCCGGCCCTGTTTTACCCGTGGGTGCGCGAGCCTGCTCGCGATGGCGTCATTTGGTTCACTCAGGCCGATAAGCCCGCATGAACAACCCCACCACTTCCTGCACATGTTCCTCGGCCGCTTCCCCGGTCAGCGGTTCGCCGCAGCCGTAGAGCAAGCGGAAGTTCGCCGCACCCTTGAGCAGGCAGAAGAAGTGTTCCGCTGCGTTGCGCGGTTTATCGATACGCAGCGCGCCACTTTGATCGACCTTGGCCAGCAATCGCTCCATGCCGTGCAGCATGCGTTCGGGGCCTGCCTGAAAGAAGATCAGCGAAAGCTTCGGGTCCTGGCTGCCCAGGGTCATGATCAAGCGGTGCAGGTTGACCGACTCGTCGCTGTTGATCAGCAGATGAAAGCCGCGCGCGATGTTCAGCAGCACGGTTTCCAGCGCCACACCGTCCGGCAATTCGAAAAACAGCGGCGGCAATTGTTCTTCGCACTTGGCCACCACGGCGGCGGAGAACAACGTCTCCTTGTCGTTGAAATGGCTATAGACCGTCAGCTTCGACACACCGGCCTCGGCTGCGACAGCATCCATGCTGGTATTGGCATAACCCTTGGTCAGAAACAGCGCTTTGGCTGCATCGAGAATGGCCTGGCGCTTGACCAGATCCTTGGGACGGCCCGGGCCATTGGGTGCTGAAAGATTGTTCGGCATATTCGCTTTTATTACTGGACTGGTCAGTTTGCTATTAATAACATACCGGTCAGTATAATTATTCCAAGCACCATTGGCGAAAGGTCCTACACCATGTTCCGCTATGCCTTGCCCCTCGCATTGCCAGTCAGCCTGGCTTTTTTGTTGGCTGCGTGTGGTCACGAAGAGGCACCGCAAGTCAGCATTCGCCCGGCCATGGTGGTTCAGCCAGAGCCTTCGGCGCAGGCTACGGAAAGTTATCCCGGCGAAGTGCGTGCCCGTTATGAGCCAGATCTGGCGTTCCGTATCGGCGGCAAGGTCAGCCGACGACTGGTCGAGGAAGGGCAGAGGGTCAAGGCCGATCAACCGTTGGCGGAACTCGACCCGCAGGATGTGCGCCTGCAACTGGAGGCCACGCGCGCCCAGGTCGCCGCTGCCGAAGCCAACCTCAACCTGGTGCGGGCCGAACGCGATCGCTACAAGACCCTGATGGATCGCCAGATGGTCAGCCGTTCGCAGTACGACAATGCGGAAAATCTCTATCGCTCCGGCGAAGCACGGCTCAAGCAGATCAAAGCCGAATTCAATGTCTCGACCAATCAGGCCAGCTACGCCGTGTTGCGTGCGCCGCAGGACGGTGTCGTGGCCAAGCGTGCGGTGGAAGTCGGGCAAGTGGTGGCCGCCGGGCAAACGGTGTTTACCCTGGCCACCGATGGCGAGCGCGAAGTGTTGATCAGCCTGCCGGAGCAGAGCTTCGGCCGCTTCAAGGTTGGTCAGCCGGTGTCGGTGGAGTTGTGGACGCAACCCGACCAACGTTTCGCCGGACACATCCGCGAGCTGTCACCGGCCGCTGATCCGAAATCCCGCACTTTTGCCGCCCGTATCGCTTTCAACGCCGGCAAGGTCCCGGCCGAGTTGGGCCAGAGTGCGCGAGTGTTCGTGCAGACCGCCGAGGCCGTCCCTCTGTCGGTGCCGCTGTCGGCATTGAGCGCCGAAAACGGCGTGACCTATGTCTGGGTCGTCAGCGTCAACAACACCCTGAAGAAGACCCCGGTGCGGGTGGGTGCCTTCGGCGAGAAAACCGTCCCGGTGCTCGAAGGTCTCAACGCCAGCGACTGGGTGGTGGCCGCCGGCGTCCATGTACTGCTCGACGGGCAACAAGTGCGTCCGGTGGATCGCTCCAATCGCGTGGTCAATCTGGCAGACAAGGAGTAAGCCCCGATGCGCTTCAACGTTTCCGAATGGGCGCTGAGCAATCGCCAGATCGTACTGTTCCTGATGCTGTTGCTGGCCATCGTCGGCGCACTGTCCTACACCAAGCTCGGCCAAAGCGAAGATCCGCCGTTCACCTTCAAAGCCATGGTCATCCGCACCAATTGGCCAGGCGCGACGGCGCAGGAAGTCTCGCGCCAGGTCACCGAACGCATTGAAAAGAAGCTGATGGAAACGGGTGAGTACGAACGCATCGTGTCGTTCTCCCGCCCGGGCGAATCCCAGGTCACGTTCATTGCCCGGGACTCCATGCATTCGGTGGAGATCCCGGAGCTCTGGTATCAGGTGCGCAAGAAAGTCAGCGACATTCGCCACACCTTGCCGCCGGGCATTCAGGGACCGTTTTTCAACGATGAGTTCGGCACCACGTTCGGCAATATCTATGCCCTGACCGGCGACGGTTTCGACTACGCCGTGCTCAAGGATTACGCCGACCGCATCCAGATCCAGCTGCAGCGGGTCAAGGATGTGGGTAAGGTCGAGCTGCTCGGCTTGCAGGACGAGAAGATCTGGATCGAGCTTTCCAATGTGAAACTCGCCACCCTCGGTTTGCCGCTGGCGGCGGTGCAGCAGGCGCTTCAAGAGCAGAACGCGGTATCGACTGCGGGTTTCTTTGAAACCAATAGCGAGCGAATTCAGCTGCGGGTGACGGGGAATTTTCAGACAGTCGATGAAATAAGAAACTTCCCGATTCGGGTCGGTGATCGTACGTTCCGTATCTCCGATGTGGCCGACGTGCGTCGTGGCTTCAACGATCCACCGGCGCCGCGCATGCGCTTCATGGCCGAGGACGCCATCGGTCTGGCCGTGGCGATGAAGGACGGTGGCGACATTCTGGTGTTGGGCAAGGCACTGGAGGCCGAGTTTTCCCGACTGCAGAAAACCCTCCCGGCAGGCATGCAACTGCGCAAGGTGTCCGACCAGCCGGCAGCGGTGAAGGCCGGGGTCGGCGAGTTCGTCCAGGTGTTGGTGGAAGCCCTGGCGATCGTGTTGCTGGTGAGCTTTTTCTCCCTCGGTATGCGTACCGGCATGGTGGTCGCCCTGGCCATTCCGCTGGTGCTGGCGATGACCTTCGCCTGCATGTATTACCTGGGGATCGGCCTGCACAAGATTTCCCTCGGCGCGCTGGTACTGGCGCTGGGCCTTTTGGTGGATGACGCGATCATCGCCGTGGAAATGATGGCGATCAAAATGGAGCAGGGCTTCGACCGGATCAAGGCGGCGAGCTATGCCTGGACCAGCACGGCGTTTCCGATGCTCACCGGCACGCTGATTACCGCCGCCGGTTTCCTGCCGATCGCCACCGCGCAATCGGGAACCGGCGAATACACCCGTTCGATCTTTCAGGTGGTGACCATCGCATTGCTGGCATCGTGGGTCGCGGCGGTGGTGTTTGTGCCGTATCTGGGGGAAAAGCTCCTGCCGGACCTGGCGAAAATTCACGCAGCCAAACACGGCCCCGATCAGCCTGATCCTTATGGCACCCCGTTCTATCAGCGGGTCCGGCGCCTGGTGGAGTGGTGCGTACGTCGGCGCAAAACCGTGATCGCCTTGACGGTGCTGGCGTTTATCGCTTCCGTAGGATTGTTCCGTTTCGTGCCGCAGCAGTTTTTCCCGGCGTCGGGTCGACTGGAGTTGATGGTCGACTTGAAACTCGCCGAAGGCGCATCCCTGAGCAACACCGCCGAGGAGGTCAAGCGCCTCGAAGCCATGCTCAAGGACAAGGCCGGGATTGATAACTATGTGGCTTACGTCGGCACCGGTTCGCCACGTTTTTACCTGCCGCTGGACCAGCAATTGCCGGCGGCGAGCTTTGCCCAGTTTGTCGTGCTGGCGAAAACCATCGAGGAGCGCGAAAGCCTGCGCACCTGGCTGATTGCAACACTCAACGAACAATTCCCGGCCCTGCGCTCGCGTGTCACGCGCCTGGAAAACGGCCCGCCGGTTGGCTATCCGGTGCAGTTCCGGGTGACGGGTGAACACATCGACGAAGTCCGGGCCCTGGCGCGCAAAGTCGCGGCGAAAGTTCGCGAAAACCCGCATGTGGCCAACGTGCATCTGGACTGGGAAGAGCCGAGCAAGGTGGTGTACCTGAACGTCGATCAGGACCGTGCGCGGGCATTGGGGGTGAGCACGGCGAACCTGGCGAAATTCCTGCAAAGCTCGCTGACCGGTTCCAGCGTCAGCCAGTATCGCGAAGACAATGAGTTGATCGAGATCCTGCTGCGCGGCACCTTGCATGAACGCACCGAGCTGTCGTTGCTGCCGAGCCTCGCAGTGCCGACCGATAACGGTCGCAGTGTGGCCCTTTCGCAGATCGCGACCCTCGAATACGGCTTTGAAGAGGGCGTGATCTGGCACCGTAACCGCCTGCCCAACGTGACGGTACGTGCCGACATTTATGGCAAGGAACAACCGGCAACGTTGGTGAAGCAGATCATGCCGACCCTCGATCCGATCCGCGCCGAATTGCCCGACGGCTATTTGCTGGATGTCGGTGGCACTGTGGAAGACTCGGAGCGCGGACAAAAGTCGGTGAACGCCGGTGTGCCCATGTTCATCGTGGTCGTACTGACTTTGCTGATGCTGCAACTGCGCAGTTTCTCACGCACGGCGATGGTGTTTCTGACGGCGCCATTGGGGTTGATTGGCGTGACGCTGTTTCTGCTGGTGTTCCGTCAGCCGTTCGGGTTTGTCGCCATGCTCGGCACCATCGCGTTGTCGGGGATGATCATGCGTAACTCGGTGATTCTGGTGGATCAGATCGAGCAGGATATCGCGGCCGGGTTGAAGCCCTGGCAGGCGATCATTGAAGCCACGGTGCGGCGCTTCCGGCCGATTGTGTTGACGGCGCTGGCGGCGGTGCTGGCGATGATTCCGTTGTCGCGCAGCGTGTTTTTCGGGCCGATGGCGGTGGCGATCATGGGCGGGCTGATTGTGGCCACGGTGTTGACGCTGCTGTTTTTGCCGGCCCTTTATGCTGCCTGGTTTCGGGTTCGCAAAGAGGCGGTTTGATGGTTTGATCGTGGCGGCCTTCGGGCCGACCATGCTCTTGTTTGATTGAGTACATATCCGTTTCTGCGGTAACGGCGGCTGGCGGTTTCGCCCTTACGGCGAGTCCCTTTTGTCAAACGACACAAAAGGAACCAAAAAGTCTCGCCCCTGACGTACGGCCCCTCGCCAAGGCTCGGGGTTCCTTCGCTCCGGCATTCATCCGGGGGCATCGCCCTCCGGTTTGCTTCGCTGTACCTACATGCGATGTGTTCGACTGCGTCGAACAGCGCTGCGCGCTAATCCCCGGATGAACACCTCCACTCAGCCTCCCGAGGGGGCGGGTGGATCAAGATCAAAAGCCAAAGCCAAAGCGTAGGAGCACGGCTTGCCGGCGAAGGCGGCCTGACAGCCGACCTGGCTTTTGCATGTGTCCCCGATCCCTGTGGGAGCTGGCTTGCCAGCGAAGGCGGCCTGACGTCATGCGGTGTTTTTGAAAACGCCTTCGCCGGCAAGCCTGGCTCCTACGGATTTGAGGACGCCACAAAATGTGGGTGTGGCGCGAGCCTGTAGGAGCGAGGCTTGCCCGCGAAGGCGGCCTGACAGCCGACCTGACTTTTACAGGTGTACCCAATCCCAGTGGGAGCTGGCTTGCCAGCGATAGCGGCCTGACGTCATGCGGTGTTTTTGAATACGCCTTCGCCGGCAAGCCTGGCTCCTACGGATTTGGGGGCACCACAAAATGGGGGGGGACGCGAGCGATGTGACAATGCGGCTTGCCCGCTAAGGCGGCCTGACTGCCGACCTGACTTTTGCAGGTGTCTCCGATCCCTGTGGGAGCTGGCTTGCCAGCGAAGGCGACCTGACAGCTGACCGTTTTTTTGCAGGTATCCCCAATCCCTGTGGGAGCGAGCCCTGCTCGCGATGGCGGCCTCGAAGCCAACAAAATGTTTATGGCTCAATCAGAAAATCAGACCATTCCCACAACATTTTCAGGTTGCCCGTCGGAAGCACGATCCCTAGCCTTTGCCGGTCGCTGCCAATTCAGCGACCGGGACTGCAAGCCCGCCAATAGTTTGTTAGGCGCCTACAGGCGCACCTATAATCGTGGCGCTTTTTTAGCGACCACCGATTTATGGTGGCTGTGTGCGGGAGATCTTCGGATCTGCCGAGGTTGCCTAACGACTCGGTCTTGCAGACCTGCACACAGCTGCCACCCATCATCTGCAAGTGATGCTGGCCGCTCCGACTTTCGTTAGGAGCTTCACAATGATCAAACACAGCCCAAACCCCCCAGCCTCAGATCCCCAAAATCACCCCTGCCCAATCTTCACCCTGCGCCCAGATATCAATTCCGAAACCCTGCTCGTCCACGCCTATGAAACCCTCGCCTCGGCCAATGTGATGGCCACCGAGTTGTCATCGATCCTGACCGGCCCGACCTGCAATCTGGTGCTCGGGATTCAACAGATGATCGTCCTGGCACAGCTCTCGGTGAATGGCGTGCTGGATAAGCTCGAGTCGGCGCAATAGCCAAATGAAAAAGCCCGCTGAACCTGTGAAGGTCAGCGGGCTTTTTGATGTGTTGAGGGAGTGAGCATGCCGGGTGGCGAGTCAGTCGACATTACTGTTGATCTTGAGTCCGCCTTCGCGAGCATGCTCGCTCCTACAGGGAGCCGAACACCTTTTTCGCCAGGCTGGTGGCCGCAGCTGCAGGGTCCTTGCGAATGGTTTCTTCCTGCTTGCCGATCATTTCGAACAAGCCGTTCAATGCTTGCTCGGTCACGTAGTTTTCGACGTTGGCGTTCTTGGCATCCACGACGCCGAGTGTCGCGGCTTGCCCGGCGAAGGAGTTGTATTGCTGGGCCAGGCCCACCTTGTCGGTGGCTTGCTTGACGATGGGCAGGAACTTGGCGCGGATCTGTTCGCGGCTGGTTTTGTTCAGGTATTGGGTGGCCGAGTCGTTGCCGCCGCTGAGAATGCCCTTGGCATCTTCAACGGTCATTTTCTTCACGGCATCGACGAGGATCGGCTGGGCCTGGGTCACGGCGGTTTCCGCCGCTTTGTTCATGCTCGCTTCCAGTTCATCGACCTGATCGCCCATGCCGAACTGTTTCATTTTGCTGGCGACCTTGCCCAGCTTGCCCGGCAGTTCGATTTTCACGTCCGGGTTGTTGCTGAAACCGCCCGGGGTGCCAAGTTGTTTGACGGCCAGTTGCGCGCCTTGGGTCAGCGCATCCTTGAGCCCGCCAGTGGCATCTTTCTGCGACAGGTCGCTCAGCGACAGCGCCATGGCGCTGGCGGAGATCATCAAGCCTGCGCACAGGCCGGCAAAACGGAGGGTAGGGCGGAGCATGGCAACTTCCTTTTTAGCGGGCCGCGTCAACGCGGACCTTCACGGGTTGTGGGTCGGAGCCGTCGAGTCGCACGGCGTGGTTTTCAGTGGTGATGAACAATAATTTGCCATCGACTTCAATGCGCGCGCTCACCGAGTAGCGGTGGTTGGGCTCGACTTTCAGCGGGTCATAGCTGAGGTGGAAGGGCAGCGGCACCTGGCCCTTGACCGGACCGCGCTGCTCGTCGATGACCTTGGCCGGGGCATCGGCCAGGGAGATGTCCTGCAGGCTGACGCTGAGGACCGCATTCGGCGGCAGTGCAATGCGTTGCAGGTAGAAGACTTCACCGTCGAGGGAAGCCTTTGGGGCGGGTGTCGGATGCTGGCAGGCGCTCAGCAGCACGGCGGCTGCGATCAGGGACAGTTTTTTCATCGAAGGATCTCCATATCGAGGGCGCCAGGAACGACTGGCGCCCTGATCAATCTAGACGCTTTGTGCCGGCGGCGCGGGCTGGTCGGCGGCATCTTCACTGCGATGCAGCGCCACTTGGCGGATGGACAAGCGAATGTCCGCCGACAGCACTCGTTTGGCCGCACCTTCGGCCAGTTCGCCGAGCAATTCGTGATAGCCCAGTTTGCCGGCCTCGTCGCGCTTGAGCACATCGAGATCGAGCATCGTCTGAATGAAATGACGGAACAGGCTCTTGTCGAAGAACTCCGGCGCATTCAGGCCATGCAGGATCGACAGGCGTTGGGCCATCACCGTGCACAAGTCTTCCAGTTCTTCGGCGCTGATGCTGTTCTGGCCGCTGTTGAGCAACAGGGAAACGGTCATGTAGAAGCGCTGCAAGGTCTGGGCGATGCTTTTCGACAGCAGGGTCAGCAGCACGAAGTGCCGCGAACTCGGGGCCGGGCGCAGGTAAACGTCGTTCTCGAAACGCAGCAGGCCTTGTTCGACGAACGCCTCCAGCCACTGGTCGATGACCGCATCGAGTTCGTCCAGCGACCAGCGGATGAACAGCTCGGCCTGCAGGTACGGGTACAGGGCGCGGGTGTAGCGCAGGATCTGTTCGCGGCTCATGCGCGAAGCACTCTGGAAGAAACTCGCCAGCAGCGCCGGCAAGGCGAAGATGTGCAGCACGTTGTTGCGGTAGTAGGTCATCAGGACGGCGTTCTGCTCGTCCAGATACAGAATCTTGCCCAGGGCATCGCTCTGTTCGGACAGCAGGTCCATGTCCTTCACGTGATCGATCAAGGCGCGGCCGTCACCGTCAGGCAGCGTGGTGTGCGGCGAGTAGGGGACTTTACGCAACAGCGCCAGATAGAGGTCCAGCACTCGTGCCATGGCACGGTCGTCCAGGGCCAGGCGGCTGGTGGACAGCAGGGCCAGGGCCACCAGGTTGACCGGGTTGATCGCGGCGGCCTCGTTCAAGTGGCGGGCCACTTTTTCGCCGAGGCGGTTGGTGGTTTCGTTGAGCCAGGCCGGTTTGTATTGCGGGCCCAGTTCCTGTTCGCGCCAATTCGGTTGTTCGCTGTCGAGGAATTGCGCCAGTTTGATCGGTTCGCCGAAGTTCACGGCCACCTGGCCGAAGCGCTGCTTGAGCGCACCGATGACTTTGAAGATGTCGAAAATCGATTCTTTTTTCTTGCTCGCCCCGCGCAGTTCGCCCAGGTAGGTTCGGCCTTCCAGCACACGCTCGTAGCCGATGTACACCGGCACGAAGACGATCGGCATGCGCGAGGAGCGCAGGTAGCTGCGCAGGGTGATTGCCAGCATCCCGGTCTTCGGTTGCAGCATGCGCCCGGTGCGCGAGCGGCCGCCTTCGACGAAGTACTCCACCGGGAAGCCCTTGGTGAACAGGGTGTGCAGGTATTCGTTGAATACCGAGGTGTAGAGCGGGTTGCCCTTGAACGTGCGGCGCATGAAGAACGCACCGCCACGGCGCAGCAGGCCACCGATCACCGGCATGTTGAGGTTGATCCCGGCGGCGATGTGCGGCGGGGTCAGGCCGTTGCGAAACAACAGGTAGGACAGCAACAGGTAGTCGATGTGGCTGCGATGGCACGGCACATAGATCACTTCGTGACCCGGCGCGATGTTCTGCACGCTTTCGATGTGATTGACCTTGATGCCGTCGTAGATCTTGTTCCAGAACCAGCTCAGCACCACTTCCAGAAAGCGGATCGCGGTGTAGGTGTAGTCCGAAGCGATCTCGTTGCCGTAGCGCAGAGCCAGGGCCTTGGCTTTTTCCGGGGCGATGTTTTCCCGCTCGGCTTCATCGAGGATCGCCTGCTTGACCATGGGCTGATTGATCAGGCCCTTGACCAGGTTGCGGCGGTGGGAAATGTCCGGGCCGATGACGGCGGTTTTCAGGTTGCGAAAATGCACCCGCAGGATGCGCTGGGCCATGCGTACGGTGCGCTCGTGGCCCTTGTTGTGCTCGATCAGTTCGCGCAGGTGGATGGGCGCGGAAAACTGTACACGGGTCTTGCGCCCCAACACGATGATGCTCAGCAGGCGACGCAGGCGCCCGGTGACCGCCCAGCTGTCGGCGAACAAGAGTTTCCATGGGCTGTTTTCGCTGTCGGGCGACTGGCCCCAGAACACGCTGACCGGGATGATCTGCGCGTCTTCGGCGGCGTTCTGGCTCAGGGCGCTGACCAGGCGGGTCAAGGTCGGCGGCGCGCCGCGCTTGTCCTGGCGGCCGAGCCAGTCCGGGTCCGGCGTCAGGTAGAAGAACGCGGCCGGTTCCAGCAGGTTGCCAACCGATACCGGCAGTACAGGGCGCGGCAGACCGGCCTTGCTGCATTCGGTATCGACCACGGCAAGATCGGTCAGCGAGGGGTTTTGCAGGACGTAGAACACCGGACGACTGCGGTCGAGGTTGAGGGTGAACGACGACTGGTTGATCGTCTCCGAGCGAACCCAGAGGTACAGCAGCCGGCGCAGGGTGCCAAACACAAGACGGCGGAACGGGGAGCGGGTCATACGGCATCTGCGTAAGTGAATAAAACCGAGCGTTTGCTCGGGCGGTCGATAGTTTGCCGGATTCGCCGAAAATCGGCAAAAAAGCGGGCAACTAAATGCTTGTCGTGGGTTTCAAGGTCTGTCATATATTCGCCGCCCTGCCGCCGTATCCTCTGAAGGGTCAGGCACGTGCAGGCTGACATTTACGAGGCTTTCCTGCGAAAAGCCCGATCAATAATAAAAAAGGAGTATGAACAGATGGCAACACGTGAAACCGGCAGCGTGAAGTGGTTCAACGATGCCAAGGGCTACGGCTTTATTCAGCGTGCGGACGGGGTGGATGTATTCGTGCATTACCGCGCGATTCGCGGCGAAGGCCACCGCTCGCTGACCGAAGGCCAGCAGGTCGAGTACGCGGTGGTGGAAGGGCAGAAGGGGTTGCAGGCCGAGGATGTCGTAGGTCTGTAAACCCACTCTTCAAAACACGCAAATCCTGTAGGAGCGAGCGGTGCGGCGATCCGACTTGCCCGCGAAGCTTTTAGCGCCAGTGATGACGCCTTCGCGGGCAAGCCTCGCTCCTACGGGGTTGCGTTGTGTCTGATTACGCGGTTCTCCAGGTGATTTCCTCTTCACCATCGGCGCTGATGCGGATCCAGCGATCGGCCGCCTCCTCATCTTCTTCCTCGACCCAGGTGCCCGGTGCGCAACGCACTTCCACGTTCAGCGCGGCAAACGCGGCGCGGGCGCAGGCGATGTCGTCGTCCCATGGCGTCTGGTCACTTTCCAGATACAGGCTGTTCCATTTGCCCACGGCCTTGGGCAGCCAGGTCACCGGCACATTGCCGGCCTTGCATTTGTAAGTCTGACCTTTCTGCACCCAGTCGCTGCATGGGCCCAACGCTGTGCCCAGCCAGGCGGCGATGGCCTTGTGGTCGACGTCGGCGTCTTTCAGGTAAATCTCGATATCCGGTTGGCGCATGGATGTCCTCGCTGTGTGTCTGAAAATCCATTCGCGGATTTTGCCGGCCCTGAACGGTTGTCCGGGGCCCGAAATTGAAGTTATTGAAGAACGAAATAATCGTAGCGCATCGAGACGCTGACCTCGAACGGTTCGGCTTGTTCGATCACCGCCGCGCGGCGCTCGGCACTGGCGCGCCAGCCGTGGGGCGTCATCGCCAGCAGGTTGGCGCGATCTTCAGGCTTGTCCAGTGTCAGCTTGAATTCCAGCGTTTCGCTGTGCGCCAGCACCATGCCTTGCGGCACCAGGGCCAGATGCTTGTCGTCGGTGTACTCGCGGACTTCGTCATACAACCGCTCACGCAGTTCCATCAGATGACCACTGGTAGGACCGACCTTCATCAGGCCGCCGCCGGGGCTGAGCAAGCGTTTGGCTTCCTGCCAGTCGAGCGGGCTGAAGACGCTGGCCAGGAACTGACAACTGCCCGACGCCAGCGGCACTCGGGCCATGCTGGCGATCAACCAGGTCAACTGCGGGTTGCGTTTGCAGGCGCGCTTGACCGCTTCGCGGGAAATATCCAGTGCATAGCCGTCGGCGTCCGGCAGGGCTTCGGCGATTTGCGCGGTGTAGTAACCCTCGCCACAGCCGATGTCGAGCCAGCGCTGCGGTGCATAACCGGCCGCCAGTTCCGCCAGGCGCCTGGCCACCGGCGCATAGTGCCCGGCATTGAGGAAGTCGCGACGGGCTTCGACCATCGCCTGGTTATCCCCAGGGTCACGGCTGTTTTTGTGCTGCACCGGCAGCAGGTTCAGGTAACCCTGGCGCGCGCGGTCGAAACGATGCCCGGCGGGGCAAACCACGCCGTTGTCCACCGCGTTGAGCGGTTCGCTGCAGATCGGGCAGGCCAGCATCAGGCGAGCAACCTGACCAGGGTCTGGTAGTAGATTTCGGTCAGCAGATCGAGATCGGACGCCAGTACGCGTTCGTTGACCTGGTGGATGGTCGCGTTGACCGGCCCCAGCTCGACCACTTGAGTGCCCATGGTCGCAATGAAGCGGCCGTCGGAGGTGCCACCGGTGGTGGAGGCTTTGGTTTGACGTCCGGTGATGTCCTTGATGCTCGACGAGACCGCATCGAGCAGTTCACCCGGCTCGGTGAGGAACGGCAAGCCCGACAGCGCCCAGTCGATGTGCCAGTCCAGATCATGCTTGTCGAGGATGTCGGCCACGCGCTTTTGCAGGCCTTCGACGGTGGATTCGGTGGAGAACCGGAAATTGAACACAGCCACCAGGTCACCCGGAATCACGTTGGTCGCGCCGGTGCCGGAATTGACGTTGGAGATCTGGAAACTGGTCGGCGGGAAGAAGTCGTTGCCGTGGTCCCAGTGCTCGGCGGCAAGTTCCGCCAGGGCCGGGGCCGCCAGGTGGATCGGGTTCTTCGCCAGGTGCGGGTACGCCACGTGACCCTGCAGGCCGCGTACGGTCAGCTTGGCACCGAGCGAACCACGACGACCGTTCTTGACCACGTCGCCCACCAGGCTGGTGCTCGACGGTTCGCCGACGATGCACCAGTCCAGACGCTCCTTGCGCGCCGCCAGACGCTCGACGACGGCTTTGGTGCCATGGTGCGCCGGGCCTTCTTCGTCGCTGGTGATCAGGAACGCGACCTTGCCTTTGTGATCCGGGTAGTCGGCGACGAAGCGCTCGGCTGCCACGGTCATGGATGCCAGGCTGCCTTTCATGTCAGCCGCGCCACGGCCGCAGAGCATGCCATGCTCATCGATCACCGCGTTGAACGGTTCGATCTGCCAGGCCGTCACCGGGCCGGTCGGCACCACGTCGGTATGACCGGCGAAGCACAGCACCGGGCCGTCGTGTTTGCCGTGGGTGGCCCAGAAGTTATCCACATCTTCGATGCGCATCGGCTCAAGCATGAAGCCGGCATCGCCCAGGCGTTGCATCATCTGCTTCTGGCAGTCGGCGTCGACCGGCGTGACGGACGGACGGCGGATCAGGTCGATGGCCAGTTGAAGGGTCGGCGAAAGGTCGGCTTGGGCCGTCATGAAAAAACTCCGGATGCATTACTGGTAGGAGCGAAGCTTGCTCGCGAAGAACGATGATGAGGTGTGTCTGTTACACCGATTCGCTCCATTCGCGGGCAAGCCTCGCTCCTACGGGGATGGGGTCTAAACCCCGAAAAATGGCGGTTATCTTAAAGCAAAACGGCGGCCATAGGCCGCCGTTTAGTGCATTGGCAAAGATTTAGACAGCAGGGGCCGTTTCAGTTTCGGCAACCGGCTTGGGCAGCGACGACAGGAACGCCATGATCAGCGCCGCCACATACGGCAGCGACTGCACCAGCAGCATGGTGACCCAGAAGCGCATGTCGTTGCTCGGCAGGCCCTGCACCAGGAAAATCCCCAGCGCCGCGCTCCACAGCAGCAGCATGATGAACAACTCTTCGCGAGCCTCCGAAATCGCCACCCAGAACCCGTGGCTATCGGCATTCTTCGGTGTACGGAAGAACGGAATGCTGCTGGTGAAGAAGCCGTACAGCACCGCTTTGGCGATGGTGTGCGACAACGCAAGCCCCGCCAGCGCCGCGCAGAACGCATCCTTGAGGTTCACACCCACCGCACGGCGGTAGAGGAAGATGATCTTGCCGACCTTGAACACGAACAGCGCCAGCGGCGGGATGGCGAAGATCAGCAGCGGCGGGTCGACCCGTTGCGGCACGATGATCATCGCCGCCGACCACAACAGCGCGCCGACGGTGAAGAAGATGTTCATGCCGTCGGCCACCCACGGCAACCAGCCTGCGAGGAAGTGATAGCGCTGGCCACGGGTCAGTTCGGTGTCCTTGCCGCGCAGCAGGCTGCGGGTGTGGCGCTTGATGATCTGGATCGCGCCATAGGCCCAGCGGAAACGCTGCTTCTTGAAGTCGATAAAGGTATCGGGCATCAGGCCTTTGCCGTAGCTGTCGTGGTAATACGCAGCCGACAGGCCTTTTTCGAATACCCGAAGACCCAGTTCGGCGTCTTCACAGATGCACCAGTCGGCCCAGCCCAGTTCTTCGAGCACCGAGCGACGGGTCATGGTCATGGTGCCGTGCTGGATGATCGCGTCACGGTCGTTGCGGGTGACCATGCCGATATGGAAGAAGCCCTTGTATTCGGCGTAGCAAAGCTTCTTGAAGGTGCTCTCGTTCTGGTCGCGGTAGTCTTGCGGCGACTGCACCACGGCGATTTTCGGGTCGGCGAAGTGCGGCACCATGTGCTTGAGCCAGTTGGGGTGCACGCAGTAATCGGAGTCGATCACTGCAATGACTTCGGCATCTTTGGCGGTGTGCGGAATCAGGTAGTTCAGTGCACCGCCCTTGAAGCCGGCCAACGGCGCGACGTGGAAGAAGCGGAAGCGCGGGCCGAGGGTTTCGCAGTAATCACGAACCGGTTCCCAGACCGCCGGGTCCTTGGTGTTGTTGTCGATGATCAGGACTTCGAAATCCGGATAATCGAGGTTGGCCAAGGCGTTGAGGGTCTGTTTGACCATCTCCGGCGGTTCGTTGTAGCACGGTACGTGGATCGACACCTTGGGTCGGTAGCTGGAGTCACCCACCACCGGCAGGAACTCACGACGGCGCTTGTGAATCCACACCGCTTCGGCCAGTTCGTGGGCCTCGGTCAGCAGCACGATGAACACCCCGAGCGCGCCGAGGGCGAGCAAAATGCCCACGGTCAGGCTGAACCAGGTGCTGTATTGCTGGCTGTAGTCATAACCGATCCAGACCAGGACCGAACCGCAGAGGAACGCGATAAAGGTCAGGAAGGTGCGGCCGCGCTGGCGCAGGGCCGAGCCGTCGATCATCAACAGGGTCAGCGACAGCAACGCCAGCACCACCGAGCCGATGGCCAGCACCCGCCACTGCGGAATCGCTACCACCGGGCCTTCGAAGTTGAATTTTTGCTGGCGCGCGGCGTTGAACACACCCCAGTAGGCGCCGACCGAGCCTTCATCACTGGCTTTCCATGGCTGGTCAAAGGCTTCGATCACGAAGTAGTTGAAGCCCTGACGGTTGAGCTTGTTGACCAGGGTACGCAGGTAGATCGCCTGGTCCGCCGGCGACGCGTCGGCGCCACCGCGCATGCGACCGTTGCTCGGCCAGCCGACCTCGGAGAGCAGCAGCGGTTTTTTCGGGAACATCTTTTTCAGGTCGCGGGCACGGTCCAGGACGAACTGACCGGCCTTGTCCATCGGAATGAATTCCCAGTACGGCAGGATGTGCGCGGCGATCAGGTCGACATGCTTGGCCAGCTCAGGGTGTTCTTCCCACACGTGCCATTGCTCGGAGGTGGTCACCGGCACTTTCACGGCGGCGCGGACGCGATCGAGCAATACGCTGAGTTCCTTGGCCGTGATTTCCTTGCGGAAGATCGCTTCGTTGCCGACCACCACGCGAACCACGCTGCGCGACGAGTTGGCCAGTTCGATGGCTCGGGTGATTTCCCGTTCGTTGCGCTCCTGGTCCGGGCTGATCCAGATGCCCAGGGTTACGCGCAGACCGAATTCCTCGGCCAGCTTGGGAATGTCCTGCAGCGAACCGTCGACCGAGTAAATACGGATGTTGTCCGTCAACTTGCTCATGATTTCCAGGTCGCGACGCATCTCATCGTCGGTCGGATACTGCTCTTTCTGCGGAAACTGTCCTTGCTGGAACGGCGAGTACGAGAAGCCGGAGATCTGTTCCGGCCAGTTGGGGGCGGTGACGGGGCGATTGATCAGCGCCCAGAAACCGGTAAACAAGGCAGCGATGGCGAGCACCACCACCAGATTGAGTCCAAATTTACGCGATGACATGGTTATTTCAGGTTCCAAAGGCTGTGGAACGAAGGAACGGCTGGCAGTCGCCAGGGGGGCGCATCCTACACCGGGCAATCCCCGACCGCACAGCGGACGGGGAAATACCGGACATTGGGCAATTTGCTTTCACATAAGTTCTTACACTTGTAGCTTGAAGCTTAAAACTTGTTCCTGCGTAGCCCTATAATGCGCGCCGGTTTTCAGGGTAATGGTCATGAGTACAGAAGATCCGCGGTTTGCCGGTATCGCCCGTTTGTATGGCATCGAAGGGCTCGAGCGCCTGCGCGCGGCCCATGTGGCGATTGTCGGCGTGGGTGGCGTCGGTTCCTGGGCGGCGGAAGCCGTGGCCCGTTGCGGCGTGGGCGAGATTTCGCTGTTCGACCTGGACGACGTCTGCGTCAGCAACGCCAACCGTCAATTGCACGCGCTGGACAGCACCGTCGGCAAACCCAAGGTCGAGGTGATGGCCGAGCGCCTGCGCGGTATCAACCCCGATTGCACGGTGCATGCGGTACCGGATTTCGTCACGCGCGAGACCATGGCCGAATACATCACGCCGAACATCGACTGCGTGATCGACTGCATCGACAGCGTCAACGCGAAGGCGGCGCTGATCGCCTGGTGCAAGCGCCGCAAGATCCAGATCATCACCACCGGCGGTGCAGGCGGGCAGATCGATCCGACGCTGATTCAGGTCGTCGACCTGAACCGCACCTTCAATGACCCGCTCGCTTCGAAAGTGCGCTCCGTTTTGCGCCGCGAGTACGGCTTCTCCCGCACCATGAATCGCCATTACAGCGTGCCGTGCGTGTTTTCCACCGAGCAACTGCGCTATCCCAAACCCGATGGCAGCATTTGCCTGCAGAAGAGTTTTGTCGGCGATGGCGTGAAGCTCGACTGTGCGGGGGGCTTTGGTGCGGTGATGATGGTGACGGCCACGTTTGGCATGGTCGCGGCGACCAAGGCCGTGGACAAGATCGTGGCGGGCGTTCGGCGCCCGGCAGATCGCATCAAGCCCGCCTGAATAGATCGTTCCCACGCTCTGCGTGGGAATGCAGCCCGGGACGCTCCGCGTCCCTTCAGGAGCCGAACGCGGAGCGTCCGAAGAGGCGTTCCCACGCAGAGCGTGGGAACGATCACCCCTGTAGGAGCGAGCACGCTCGCGATGGACTGGAGCGCACCGCGGGGTGTCAGGTTCCCAGTGTTATCGTTGACGTCCATCGCGAGCGTGCTCGCTCCTACAGGGGCAGGTTCAACCAGCCAATTCGTTCATTCGCTGGAGCACGGCATTCAGGCCATTGCTGCGTGAGGGCGATAGTTGGCGGCCAAGCCCGAGTTGCTCAAACCACCCCGGCAAATCCACCTGCCGCAACTCGGCCGCGGACAGGCCGTTGACCCGTGCCAGCAGCAACGCCACCAACCCGCGAATCAAACGGGCATCGCTGTGGGCCCGGAATTGCCAGTGGCCGTCCTGCAGCTCACCCACCAGCCACACCTGGCTTTCACAGCCATGCACGCGATTGGCTTCGACTTTATCCACATCACTCAACGCCGACAGACGCTCGCCCCACTGCATCAACAAGCGCGCCCGTTGTTCCCAACCTGGCAGGTTCTCGAAGGCGTGCAGCGCAACAACGGCTTCGGCGGGCAGGTTCATCGCAGCAACTCCAGCGCCTGATCCAGCGCGTTGAAGAAGCGTTCCAGGTCTTCGGAATCGTTGTACAGCGCCAACGACACCCGAATCGCTCCAGCCAGTTCGAAACGTTTGAGCAACGGCATGGCGCAATGGTGACCGGCGCGCACGGCGATGCCTTGTTCCGTCAGCAAATGCGCCAGATCCGAATTGTGCACGCCCTCGACGGTAAAGCTGGCCAGCGCCACCTGCGGTTTGCCCAGCAGGCGAATGCCGCTGCGGGCAGCAAGTCCTCGCAACAGACAGGCATGCAGCGCCGTTTCATGGGCCGACACGGCGTCCTGATCGAGTCCTGTGAGGTAATCCAGGGTCGCCCCCAAGGCGATCACGCTGGCGATCGGCGGCGTGCCTGCCTCGAAGCCCAACGGGGCCGGACGGAAGCGAGCGTCGTGGTAGTTGGCGTCCAACACCATCTCACCGCCGAACTGCCAGGGGCGCAGTTGTTGCAGCGCCTCGTTACGCCCGAACAGCACGCCCAGGCCATCGGGCCCGTAAAGCTTGTGACTGGAAAATACATAAAAGTCGCAGCCCAGCGCCTGCACGTCATGCCGGCCATGGACCACGCCCTGGGCACCGTCAATCACGGTCAAGGCGTTTTGTGCCTTTGCCATCGCCAGCAGCGCCGGCAGTGGCTGCCAGGCGCCGATCACGTTGGACAACTGGCTGACCGCCAGCAGGCGGGTACGCGGGCCGATCAACCGATTGGCGGCGTCGAGGTCAATGACGCCGTCGGCGTCCAGTGGCAGGATCACCAGTTTCAGCTCGCGGCGCAGTGCCAGTTGCTGCCACGGCAACAGGTTGGCGTGATGCTCCAGGGCGCTGATGACAATTTCGTCGCCCGGTTCAAATAGAGGCTCCAGCCCATAGGCCAGCAGGTTCAGCGCGGAAGTCGCGCCGTGGGTGAAAATGATCTGCCCGCTGTCACCGGCATTGAGCCATTGTGCAGCTTTGCGTCGACCCTCCTCGAAGGCCTGGGTGGCGTGGGCGCCAGGCAGGTGTTGCGCCCGATGCACGTTGGCCGCGCCATTGGCGTAGTAATGCGCCAGCGCGTCGAGCAAGGCCTGGGGTTTTTGCGTGGTGGCGGCGTTGTCCAGATAGGTCTGGCCCTGCCGTTGCAGAGCGGCGATGGCCGGAAAATCGGCGCGCCAGGGAGAAAGGATCATCATGTTGTACAGCCCTGCCGGGTGTGCGAATCACCTTGTACTGTGTAGGAGCGAGCATGCTCGCGATGGACTTGAGAACGCCGTGGGGTGTCAGGCTTCCCGCGTCATCGTTAACGTCCATCGCGAGCTTGCTCGCTCCTACAGATACAAAGGCAATCGCGTGACGCTTAGTTGTGAGCGTGCAGCGCTTCGTTCAGTTCGATGGCCGATTTGTGGGTTTTGCACTCCACGGCACCGGTTTCCGAATTGCGGCGGAACAGCAGGTCGGCCTGGCCGGCCAGTTCACGGGCTTTCACCACTTTGACCAGGTTGTTGTTCTCGTCCAGCAGGGCCACTTTGGTACCGGCGGTCACATACAGGCCCGATTCAACGGTGTTGCGATCGCCCAGCGGGATGCCGATACCGGCGTTCGCGCCGATCAGGCAGCCTTCGCCGACCTTGATCACGATGTTGCCGCCGCCCGACAGGGTGCCCATGGTCGAGCAGCCGCCGCCCAGGTCCGAACCCTTGCCGACGAATACGCCCGCCGATACGCGGCCTTCGATCATGCCCGGGCCTTCGGTGCCGGCGTTGAAGTTGATGAAGCCTTCGTGCATCACGGTGGTGCCTTCGCCCACGTAGGCGCCCAGGCGCAGGCGTGCAGCGTCAGCGATACGCACGCCGGCCGGCACCACGTAGTCGGTCATTTTCGGGAATTTGTCCACCGAGAACACTTCCAGCAGCTCGCCACGCAGGCGGGCTTCGAGTTGCAGCTCGGCCAGTTCGCTCAGATCGACCGCGCCCTGGCTGGTCCAGGCCACGTTAGGCAGCAGCGGGAAGATGCCGGCCAGGTTCAGGCCGTGTGGCTTGACCAGGCGATGGGACAGCAGGTGCAACTTGAGGTAAGCCTCGGGGGTGGACGATAGCTGTGCGTCTTCGGCCAGCAGGGTGGCGACCAGCGGCTTGTGGCTCTCGGCCAGGCGGGTCAGCAGGGCAGCCTGGGCAGCGTCGACACCTTTGACGGCTTCAGCCAGTTGCGAGGCCTGAGCGGTGGTGAAGGCGATGGCCTGGTTGCCTTCGCTGTAGCCCAGGATCGGGGCGATGGCGGCGACCAGTTCGGCCGATGGGTTGAGCAATGGCTGTGCGTAGAACACTTCCAGCCATGCGCCTTGACGGTTTTGAGTGCCGACGCCGAAGGCCAGGCTGAACAGGGATTTGGACATGTGAATTACCTCTGGCAAAAAGGAACGGGCTGCTTACTTGAGCGCGGCCGCGTAGATATCTGGCTTGAAGCCAATCAGGGTTCGGTCACCGAGATCGAGCACCGGGCGCTTGATCATCGACGGTTGTGCGAGCATCAGTTCGATGGCCTTCGGCTGGTCGAGATCGGCTTTGCGTTCGTCGTCGAGCTTGCGGAAGGTCGTGCCTGCGCGGTTCAGTACCACTTCCCAGCCGTGCTCGTTGCACCATTGGGTCAGGTGTTCGCGGTCGATTCCGACGGCTTTGTAATCATGGAAGTCATAGCTGACAGCGTGTTCATCGAGCCAGGTGCGCGCCTTTTTCATGGTGTCGCAGGCTTTGATGCCGAAAAGGTGCAACGTTTTGCTTGAAACGGTCAAGGAATCGCCCCCTTTACAGGTGCTGGAGAAAAAAGGTGTCGGATTATGCCATGACCGGACGGTTTCGCGGCGTCGCAGGTTCAATTGCCTTTTTTCATCTGTGAAATCCCTGTGGGAGCTGGCAAGCCAGCTCCCACAAAGAACATGGTGTTTGCGACATTGGTGTAAGGGTCGGGTATTGGTCCAAGCGTCTAAAATGGCACTTCCATGCTGTCGATTGTCCGGGAACCTCGCCTTATGCAAACCGCCTATACCGTCCTGATCATGCTGATGCTGGTTGGCGTTTCCCGTCTGATCGGCCGATTGATTCCGCTGCCGTTGCCCCTGGTGCAAATCGCTGCAGGTGCCTTGCTCGCCTGGCCGACGCTCGGTCTGCATGTGGCGCTGGATCCTGAACTGTTTTTGTTTCTGTTTTTACCGCCCCTGTTGTTTTCCGATGGGTGGCGTATGCCCAAGCGCGAGTTCTGGCACTTGCGCGGGCCGATCCTGACGCTGGCGGTGGGGCTGGTGCTGTTCACGGTGGTCGGTGCCGGTTATTTCATTCACTGGTTGCTGCCGGCTATTCCGCTGCCGGTGGCGTTTGCGTTGGCGGCAGTGTTATCGCCAACGGACGCCGTGGCGGTTTCGGCAATTTCCCAGAACCGCTTGCCGACGCCTCTGATGCATATGCTGCAGGGCGAGGCGTTGATGAACGATGCATCGGGCCTGGTGACGTTCAAATTTGCCCTGGCAGCGGCGGTGACGGGGGTGTTCTCGCTGGCCAACGCCAGCGTGACCTTTGTGTGGGTAGCCGTTGGCGGTCTGGCGGTCGGTGTGGCATTGAGCTGGCTGGTGGGGCGCCTGCGCTCCTGGATGATTGCCCGTGGCTGGGATGATCCGGCGACTCATGTCGTGTTCATGCTGTTGCTGCCGTTTGCCGCCTACGTGTTGGCCGAGCGCATGGAGGTGTCGGGGATTCTGTCGGCGGTGGCGGCGGGGATGATGCAGAGCTGGCTCGATCTGTTGCCGCGCCAGACCAACACGCGCCTGCTCAATCGCAGCGTCTGGACATTGCTGGAGTTTGCCTTCAATGGCTTGATTTTCCTGCTGCTGGGCCTGCAATTGCCGGACATCATCAAGGCTGTGGTCAGCCATGAAGACACGCTGTGGCCGACGCTTCTCAGTCGAAGTCTCGACGTGATCGCGATTTTTCTGGTGTTGCTGGTGTTGCGCTTCGTCTGGGTGCAAAGCACCTGGCGACTGTCCATCAAAGTGCGGCGTTGGAGTGGCAAGGAAGCGATCACCCACACGCCGAGTGCACGTTCCTGTTGGCTGTTGACCGTCGGCGGTGTGCGGGGAGCGGTCACCCTGGCCGGTGTCATGTCGGTGCCGATGCTCATGGGGGGCGATGCGTTTCCCGAACGCGATCTGCTGATATTCATCGCTGCCGGGGTGATTTTGCTGTCGTTGATTGCTGCGTGCATTGCCTTGCCGCTGCTGTTGCGCGGCATCCCGAAAAGCCCCGACGACAAACGCCGCCATGAGGTGCGCGAAGCCTGGCGCAAGACCGCCGAGGCGGCCATTCACGCGTTGGAAACCGAGGAGGTCAGCCCACAGGATGCCGAGCAGGCGGCGCTGGCGGTAGAGCTCAAGGCACGGATCATGTCCGAGTATCGGCATCAGTTGGAGGTGTTCAACGACTCGGCCGAAGCCCAGGCGCTGGCCTTTCAGATGGATTTGCTGGAACGAAGGCTACGATTGAAGGCGCTGCGGGCGCAGCGACTTGAGTTATACCGCCTCAGTCGTCATCACCAGGTCGGTGATGACGTGTTGCGTGAAGTGCTGGGGGAGCTGGACCTGAGCGAGGCCAATCTTGGCCAGGTGAAATAACTACACGCCCCCCGTAGGAGCGAGGCTTGCCCGCGAAGGCGTCGTCACTGGCGATAAAGGCTTCGCGGGCAAGCCTCGCTCCTACAAGGGCGTGTGGTTATTTGCGGCGTTGAACGAAGTCGCGGATTCGCTCGGCGGCTTCGACGCATTCGGCCAAGGGCGCAACCAGGGCCATGCGCACGCGTCCAGCGCCCGGATTGACGCCCTCCACATCCCGCGACAGATACGAACCCGGTACGACCGTCACATGCTCCTGCTCGAACAGGTCACGACAGAAGGCGGCATCGTCACCGGCCACGTTCGGCCACAGGTAGAAGCTGCCATCGGGGCGCTGGACGTCCATGACCGGGCTGAGGATTTCCAGCACGGCGTCGAATTTTTCGCGGTACATCGCACGGTTGGCGCGCACGTGCACTTCATCGTTCCAGGCCGCTACGCTGGCCAGTTGCGTTTGCACCGGCATCGCGCAGCCATGGTAGGTGCGATAGAGCAGGAAGCCCTTGAGGATATCCGCGTCGCCGGCGACAAAACCGGAGCGCAGGCCCGGCAGGTTGGAGCGCTTGGACAGGCTGTGGAACACCACGCAGCGTTTGAAATCCTTGCGACCCAGCTCTGCACAGGCACTGAGCAGGCCTGGTGGCGGGGTTTGTTCGTCAAAGTACAGTTCGCTGTAGCACTCGTCGGCGGCAATCACGAAATCGTGCTCGTCGGCCAATGCGATCAGCTTCTTCAGCGTATCGAGCGGAATCAGTGCGCCGGTCGGGTTGCCTGGCGAGCACAGGAACAGAATCTGGCAGCGTTTCCAGATGTCCGGGGAAACTGCATCGAAATCCGGGTTGAAGCCGTTTTCGTCAAGGCAAGGCAGGTAATGCGGCTTGGCGCCAGCCAGGAACGCTGCACCCTCGTAGATCTGGTAGAACGGGTTGGGGCTGACCACCAGGGCGTCGTCGCCACGGTTGACCACGGTCTGGGTGAAGGCAAACAGTGCCTCGCGGGTGCCGTTCACCGGCAGGACGTTGCGCGCCGGGTCGATCCAGCCGCCTGGCACATTGAAACGACGTTCGCACCATGCGGCAATGGCTTCACGCAGCGCCGGAATGCCGAGGGTGGTGGGGTAAACGGCCATCTGATCCAGATTGTTCGCCAGCGCTTCGGCAACGAAGCTCGGCGAACGGTGCTTGGGCTCGCCGATTGACAGCGCGATAGGGCGTTTGTCCGGATTCGGCGTGACGCTGCCCAGCAGGGCGCGGAGCTTTTCGAACGGGTAGGGCTGGAGCTGGGACAAAGCATTGTTCATCGATAAATCTCGTTCGGTGCGGGCGGTGCCGTCCCTGTAGGAGCGAGCAAGCTCGCGATGGTCGCTCAGACTGCACGGGCCAATCTGATGCCCCGCGTTATCGTTGACGACCTTCGCGAGCTTGCTCGCTCCTACAGGGCGGGCGCGTCGTTGTTAATTCAGATGCTGATGCGTGAAAGCTTGATATCGGGTTCCTGGTTAACGGTCAGCTGCTCGACGATCGCATCCTGCAAGCGGCTGCACAGCAGCGGATCGGACAGCGGCTGGTTGTTGGCGTCGGTGATGAAGAACACGTCTTCCACGCGCTCGCCCAGGGTGGCGATCTTGGCGTTTTGCAGCGACAGGTCGAACTCCAGGAAAATCGTGCCGACCCGCGCCAGCAGGCCGGGACGGTCAGGTGCGGTCAGCTCCAGGACGGTCACCGGGCGCTGTGCGTCGTTGTGGATCGTCACTTGCGGCGCGAAGGCGAAATGCTTGAGCTGACGCGGTACTCGACGCTGGATGATGGTCGGGTAGTCATCCGGATTGCGCAGGGCTTCGGTCAGGCCGTCGCGAATCTGCTGGACCCGTACCGGGTTGTCGCCGATCGAATCGCCATCGGTGTCGAGCACAATGTAGGTGTCGAGGGTGAACTGGCTGGTCGAGGTAATGACCCGGGCATCGTGGATATTCAGGTTCAACTGGTCCATCGCGGCCACGGTCACGGCGAAGAAGTCGTGCTGGTCCGGCGCATAGATGAAGATCTGCGTGCCGCCCTCGAATTCCCGTTGCGTGGTTTCCTTGATCAGTACCAGCGGCCCGCCATCGTCCGGTTGCTGGAGGATGGCGTCGGTGTGCCAGGCGACGTCGCCGGCGGTATGGCGCAGGAAATAGTCATCACCCAGTTGTGCCCACAACTGTTCGACATCGTCCGGATCGTTGCCGCCACGCACCAGAATGTCGAGCGCAGCACTTTGGGTCTGGCGGATTTGCTCTTCGCGATCCACCGGGTTTTCCAGGCCGCGGCGCAGCGCACGCTTGGTCTCGGTGTAGAGCTGGCGCAGCAGGCTGGCACGCCAGGAGTTCCACAGTGTCGGGTTGGTGGCGTTGATGTCGGCGACGGTCAGCACATACAGATAGTCCAGGTGGGTTTCGTCGCCAATGATCTGCGCGAAGTCGTGGATCACCTGCGGGTCGGACAAGTCCTTGCGCTGGGCGGTGGTCGACATCACCAGATGGTTCTGTACCAGCCAGACGATCAGGCGGCTGTCCCACACAGGGAGCTGGTGGCGTTGGCAGAATGCCTCGGCATCAACGGCGCCGATTTCCGAATGATCACCGTGTCGACCCTTGCCGATGTCATGGTACAGGCCGGCCAGGTAGATCAACTCGGGTTTGGGCAGCTTGCCCATGAGCTTGCTGGCCAATGGGAATTTTTCGGACACCTGGGTGTACTGCAACTTACGCAGGTGTTTGATCAGGTTCAGGGTGTGGGCATCGACCGTATAGATGTGAAACAGGTCATGCTGCATTTGCCCGACGATCAAGCCGAACTCCGGCAGGTAGCGCCCGAGTATTCCATAGCGGTTCATCCGCCGCAGATTGCGGTGAATGCCGATCTTGCACTTGAACAACTCGATAAACAGGCTGGTGTTGCGTATATCGTTGCGGAAATCGTCGTCGATCAGGTGGCGGTTTTCGCGCAGCAGGCGAATGGTGTCGGCGCGCACGCCCTTGATTTCCGGCTGCTGGGCCATCAACACGAAGATTTCCAGCATGGCGAACGGCGTGCGTCGGAACACATTGTCGTTGCGTGCTTCGATATAACCGTCGTGCAACTGGAATCGTGCATTGATCGGCTGCGGTGGCGCTTCGTCTTCCGGGGCGAGAATGACTTCTTCGAAGTGCTGAATGATCAGGTCGCTGAGCTGGGCAATGCTCATGACTACCCGGTAGTACTGCTGCATGAAGTTTTCGACGGCCTGTTTCGCGTCGTCGCCTTCGAACCCCAGCAGTTTGGCGATGGTGCGCTGGTGATCGAACAGCAGGCGGTCTTCGGCGCGCCCGGCGAGCATATGCAGGGCGTAACGCACTTTCCACAGGAACTCCTGGGAGGAGGCCAGCAGGGCGTTTTCGCTCTCCACCAGGAAGGCTTCGCCCGCCAGTGCCCGCAGATTCAGGGTGCCGTATTCGCGACGGGCCACCCACAGAATCGTCTGGATATCCCGCAGGCCGCCCGGCGAGCCTTTGACGTTGGGTTCCAGGTTGTATTCGGTGTCGTTGTACTTATGGTGACGCGCTTTCTGCTCGGCGCGTTTGGCCAGGAAGAAGTCCTTGCTCGGCCACATGTGCGCGGTGCTGGTGACATCCAGCATGCGCTGGCGCAGGTGTTCCGGGCCGGTGATGGTGCGGCTTTCCATCAGGTTGGTGACAACCGTCAGGTCGGCGCGGGCCTCCTGGGCGCATTCCTCGACCGAGCGAACGCTTTGGCCGACTTCAAGGCCGATGTCCCACAGCAGTGTCAGAAAGCGTTCGATGGAGTCGCGGAAAACTTCGTGGTCGGCGCTGTCCAGCAGGATTAGCAGGTCGATGTCCGAGTACGGGTGCAGTTCGCCACGACCGTAGCCGCCGACCGCGACCAGCGCGATATCGGCGTCTTCGCTCCAGTTGAAGCGGTCCCAGGCCTGTTGCAGGAGGTTATCGACGAACCAGGCGCGATCCTCGATCAGGCGGCGAATGTCCCGACCGTTGCGAAAACGCGTGTCGAGCACTTCGCGCGCCTGGCGGATCGCCTTCTTGAAGGCCGAGATGGGGCTTGCCTTCAGGGCCAGTTCAGCCTGGAACTGGCCGCGGTCGAAGAGTTCGGGATCCACCTGCGGCATCGATTGGCTTTCCTTTTATAAGGCTTGGGGCTGTACGTGTCCGATCAGGCCGAAACACGTGCGATGGTGTCATCGCTGCGCAAGGTGAAGATCTCGTAGCCGGTTTCGGTCACCAGCAGGGTGTGCTCCCACTGCGCCGACAACTTGCGATCCTTGGTGATCGCAGTCCAGCCATCGCCCAGCACCTTGGTGTCGGCTCGGCCCTGGTTGATCATCGGCTCGATGGTGAAGGTCATGCCCGCCTTCAGCTCCATGCCGGTGCCGGCACGGCCGTAATGCAGGATCTGCGGTTCTTCGTGGAACACCTTGCCAATGCCGTGGCCGCAGAACTCGCGAACCACCGAGAAACCATTCTTTTCGGCGTGCTTCTGGATCACTTCACCAATGTCGCCCAGCCGGCAGCCAGGCTTGACCAGCTCAATGGCCTTGTACATGCATTCCTGGGTCACTTGCGACAGGCGCTCGGCCCAGACCGGTACGGTGCCGACATGGAACATGCGGCTGGTATCGCCGTGGTAGCCGTCCTTGATGACAGTGACGTCGATGTTGAGGGTATCGCCATCCTTCAGCGGCTTCTCGTTCGGAATACCGTGGCAGACCACGTGGTTGATCGAGGTGCAGATGGATTTGGGAAAGCCCTTGTAGTTGAGCGGGGCAGGGATGGCCTTCTGTTCATTGACGATGTAGTCATGGCAGATACGGTCGAGTTGTTCGGTGGTGACACCCGGTTTGACATGTTCTGCAATCATTTCCAGCACATCGGCGGCCAGTTTGCCGGCGATGCGCATTTTTGCGATGTCCTCGGGGGTTTTGAGGGTGACGGTCATACAGGCTCTCTCTGCGCTCGGCGGCGCTTCACAAACGAAATGGGCGTTGCGCGATCGAACTTCGCAGCCCTGAAAAACGCGATTCTAACAGACGAACAGCGCAATTCCGCGCCTCTGTATATCGCTTCTCTCTATAGCATGGCGCATTCCGGACGGATTCCAAGGGATGGCGTGGCTTTGCCTTGCCGGGATTTCAGAATCCGGGTTCCGTTTTTTTCTGCCCTGTGATATAAAATGCGCCGCTTTCCGGGGATGTCCCGAAAAGCTTAAATCCACACACGTGTCGACACGATGACCTGGGTGCCTTCAGCTGAAGCTGCTGGTTGGTCATTGGGATACGTGGAGGCCAAACCCGACTTATCAAGGAACTATCATGTCCCAAGTCAACATGCGCGATATGCTGAAGGCCGGTGTGCACTTCGGTCACCAAACCCGTTACTGGAATCCGAAAATGGGTAAATACATTTTCGGCGCGCGTAACAAGATCCACATCATCAACCTTGAAAAAACCCTGCCAATGTTCAACGAAGCTCTGACCTTCGTAGAGCGCCTGGCCCAGGGCAAAATCACCTGCTTGTGAACACTGGTTCCGTCATGGAAAACACCCTGCTGCCAAATGGTTCGTGGGACGCTGGCGAATCCGCGGAGCGTCCGACACATCG
>NZ_JBNNVQ010000076.1:0-28135 GCF_050280625.1 Pseudomonas sp. NPDC089569 | reverse complement strand
TGATCCATGCGGAAACGCCCTTGAGTTCAAGGCTTTCAAGGATATGAGCCAGCTCTTCGCCAAATAACAACATGCCAAGCTGTACTACCTGCGTGACCTGTCGGGTAAAGCAGCTCGCATCAAGGAAAAACTGGCTTAAGTCCAGCTTCCGATGCAGAAAAAAGCAGCCTACGGGCTGCTTTTTTGTTGCCTGCGATTTAGTTTCGTCATGTGCGATTGAGCGGTTTCAGGTCTGGTGTCGACCAGGATGCGATTCATGAGGCGCCGTCAACCTCAGGCTGGATCAGTGCCAGCAACGTCCATCCCGCAGAAGGTTTGTGCGTGCTGTCGGGTGTCACTACATGCACCCAGCCGCTGTCATCACGCAGGAACAACAACGTCGCCCGATCCCCGTGCAGGGCCTGGTAATCATCCCAGCCGAAACCTTCGGTCAATGTCGTGCTGTACAGCTCGACGCCGTGGCTCAGTTGACTGGCGATTTTTCCGTAAGTCAGCGCTTCACTGCCCAGTTGATTACTGCGCAGTTCCAGGCTGGTCCGGTGCTTGTCGGTGCGGCGGCTTTCCTGGCCGCTGGTCAGTCCGAACATTCGCTGGTGGCCGAAATCATGCCGAAAACGCATCAGTGCCAGCGTATTCATTTCCCCCGACGGTGATAACGCAAGCAAGTGTCCGAGTCCGACCAGGTCCAGATGAGCATCGGCGTGTTGCGAGGCCGGGTTGCCAAAATAGGTCGGCAGGCCCTCCATACGGGCTGCACGGATATTTTCCCAGCTCGAATCGGTGAGTAGCACCCGGCTACCCAGTTGTTGCAGCGCTTTACCCAGCGTGCGTGCGGGGCGATTGGCACCGATGATCAGGAAACCGCTCGGTGCTGGCTCGGCTACTTTCAGCAGGCGTGCCAGCGGCCGTGCCGTTGCGCTTTGCAAGACCACTGTGCCGATGATCACCGCAAAGGTCAGCGGCACCAGAAGCAACGCTCCTTCGTGCCCCGCGTCATCCAGGCGAATGGCGAAGATTGCCGAAACGGCTGCCGCGACAATGCCACGGGGGGCTATCCACGCCAGTAGTGCCCGTTCGCGCCAGCTCAGGTTCGAGCCCGCCGTGCAGAGCAGCACATTCAATGGCCGGGCGATGAACTGGATGATCAGCAGCAGAATCAGGACCAGCGGGCCCAGGGCGATCAAGGCGTTCAGGTCCAGGCGCGCTGCCAGCAATATGAACAATCCGGAAATCAGCAGGACGCTGAGGTTTTCCTTGAAGTGCAGGATATGCCGCACATCGACGCCCTTCATGTTGGCCAGCCATACACCCATGAGCGTTACGGCCAGCAGGCCGGATTCGTGCACGGCTTCATCGGCCGCTATGAAGATACCCAATACTGCCGCGAGTGCCGCCAGATTTTGCAGGTATTCAGGTAGCCAGTGACGGCGCATCAGGGTGCCAAGTCCCCAGCCGCCGGCTACACCGAACAGGCAACCGCAGAAAATCACAGCACCGAAGGTCAACAGGCTTTGCTTGAGTCCCTGGTCGTCAGCACTGGCGATGATAAAGCTGTAGACCACCACCGCCAGCAATGCGCCGATCGGGTCTATGACGATCCCTTCCC
Organism: Pseudomonas sp. NPDC089569; assembly: GCF_050280625.1. Classification (NCBI taxonomy): domain Bacteria; kingdom Pseudomonadati; phylum Pseudomonadota; class Gammaproteobacteria; order Pseudomonadales; family Pseudomonadaceae; genus Pseudomonas; species Pseudomonas sp. NPDC089569. Next base: position 26,529 of record NZ_JBNNVQ010000076.1, on the reverse strand, counting down.
AGCGCAAGATATTGGAAATCGATGCCTTGGGGCGCACGACGCGTAGCATCGGGATGATGACGGTCGGCCCGGTGACCAGGGTCAGGCTGCCAAACAGAATGGCGAGCATCCAGTCGAAACCCATCAACCAGTGTGTGACCACTGCGATGATCACCCAGGTCGTGAGGGCGCCGAGGGTCACCAGGCGGCGGACAACGCTGCCGATCTCGCGCCATTCCGACAAGTGCAGTGTCAGGCTGCCTTCGAACAGGATCAGCGCAACAGCCAACGACACCAGTGGCATGAGCAGGGGGCCGAACATCTCCTGCGGGTCAAACAGGTGCAGCACGGGGCCGACCAGAATGCCGGTCAGCAGCAGGAACAGAATCGCCGGTAACTTGAGGCGCCAGGCCAGCCATTGGCACATCAGCGCCGCCGCCCCGATACCACCGAGTGTCAACAGTATCTGCTGTTCGCTCATTGCACCTTCCTGTTCCTTGAAATGGCAGGCTATGAAAGACTAGCGGCCGTTTTGGTCGTCCTCCCGATTTTTTACATGCCGTTTGAACTCCCTGCCTGAGTGCCCATGCCTGCCATCGAACATCCATTGATAGACCAGTTTCTCGACGCCATGTGGTTGGAAAAAGGCCTCTCCGATAACACCCGCGATGCCTATCGCAGTGATCTGGCCTTGTTCAACGGCTGGTTGCAGGAGCAAGGGCTGGAACTGATCGCCGCCGGGCGCGAATTGATCCTCGATCATCTGGCCTGGCGCCTGGAGCAAAACTACAAACCCCGTTCCACGGCGCGGTTTCTTTCCGGTGTTCGGGGGTTTTACCGCTACTTGCTGCGGGAAAAACTGATCGCCATCGATCCGACCTTGCGGGTGGACATGCCTCAACTGGGCAGGCCGCTGCCCAAGTCGCTGTCGGAGGCCGATGTGGAAGCACTGCTGGCGGCACCGGATTTGAGCGAGGCGATCGGCCAGCGTGACCGGGCGATGCTCGAGGTGCTGTACGCCTGCGGTCTGCGGGTCACCGAACTGGTCAGCCTGACGCTGGAGCAGGTCAATCTTCGGCAAGGCGTGCTGCGGGTGATGGGCAAGGGCAGCAAGGAGCGTCTGGTTCCCATGGGCGAAGAAGCGATCGTCTGGGTCGAACGCTACCTGCGCGATGGCAGGGCAGAGCTGCTCGGCGGTCATCCCAGCGATGTGCTGTTCCCGAGCCTGCGCGGCGAACAGATGACCCGCCAGACGTTCTGGCACCGGATCAAGCATCAGGCCAAGGTGGCCGGTATCGGCAAATCGTTGTCACCACACACCTTGCGCCACGCGTTCGCCACTCATTTGCTCAACCATGGCGCCGACCTTCGGGTGGTGCAGATGCTGCTGGGGCACAGCGATTTGTCCACCACCCAGATCTATACCCACGTCGCCAGGGCACGCCTGCAGGATCTGCACGCCAAACACCACCCGCGCGGCTGACTGTAACCCTGTAGGAGCGAGCAAGCTCGCGATGAGCGCAAGGGCGCCGCTGGGTGTCAGATGCCCAGCGTCATCGTTGGCGACCATCGCGAGCTTGCTCGCTCCTACAGGGGGCGAAATGTCTTGCGTCAGGCGCATTCGGTCACGCCGACCTTATGTGTTAGGCTTGGGCGGTTTGCACGATGGGCGGTTCATGGTCGGATTTCGTACCGGTGGCCTGATCGTCTCATTTGTCCGCCTTCAGGAGTTCTCATGCGTCTGACCCAGATTTTCGCCGCCGCCGCCATTGCGTTGGTCAGCACCTTTGTTGTCGCCGATGACGCGGCCGACAAGGCCATCCGTAAAAGCCTGGAAAACCTCCAGCTCGAAGTGCCGGTAGAAACCATCACCGCCAGCCCGTTGCCCGGCCTGTATGAAGTCAAACTCAAGGGCAGTCGCGTCCTGTACGCCAGTGCCGACGGCCAGTACGTGGTTCAGGGCTACATGTTCCAGCTCAAGGACGGCAAGCCGGTCAACCTGACCGAGAAGACCGAGCGCCTTGGCATTTCCAAGCTGATCAACGACATTCCGGTCGCTGAAACCGTGGTGTACCCGGCCATTGGCGAAACCAAGTCGCACATCACCGTATTCACCGACACCACCTGTCCCTACTGCCACAAGCTGCACGCTGAAGTGCCCGAGCTGAACAAGCGCGGCATCGAAGTGCGCTATGTGGCGTTCCCGCGCCAGGGCCTGGGCTCGCCGGGCGATGAGCAGTTGCAGGCCGTGTGGTGCTCGAAGGACAAGAAAGCGGCCATGGATCAGATGGTCGAAGGCAAGGAAATCAAGGCTGCCAAGTGTGATAACCCGGTGTCCAAACAGTTTGCCCTCGGCCAGTCGATTGGCGTGAATGGCACACCGGCCATCGTTTTGGCCGACGGTCAGGTCATTCCGGGCTACCAGCCAGCGCCACAAGTCGCCAAACTGGCGCTGAGCGCAAAATAAGTTCGCATCGTCACGGCAAGCCTTGACGATCATGGTCCGGTAGCGACATCGCCGGGCCATTAATAGAGAGCCGCGAATCGCGGTTGTTTTCACGGCCGGCCTCGAGTCGGCCGTTTTATGGGGAGTTCACAGTGAAACCGGTCAAAGTAGGCATCTGTGGGTTAGGGACCGTCGGTGGCGGTACCTTCAACGTACTTCAGCGTAACGCCGAGGAAATTGCTCGTCGTGCCGGGCGTGGTATCGAAGTGGCACAAATTGCCATTCGCACGCCAAAGCCTCAGTTCCAAACGACCGGTATTGCGATTACCAACGATGTCTTCGATGTGGCCACGAACCCTGAGATCGACATCGTCATAGAGCTGATGGGCGGCTACACCGTTGCCCGTGAGCTGGTACTCAAGGCCATCGAGAATGGCAAGCATGTGGTCACCGCGAACAAGGCACTTATCGCTGTTCACGGTAATGAGATTTTCGCCAAGGCTCGCGAGAAGGGCGTGATCGTTGCGTTCGAAGCGGCCGTGGCCGGCGGCATTCCGGTGATCAAGGCGATCCGCGAGGGCCTGTCTGCCAACCGTATCAACTGGGTCGCCGGTATCATCAACGGCACCGGCAACTTCATTCTCACGGAAATGCGCGAGAAGGGCCGGACCTTCGAAGATGTGTTGGCTGAAGCCCAGGCCCTGGGTTATGCCGAAGCCGATCCGACCTTCGACGTCGAAGGCATCGATGCGGCGCACAAGCTGACGATCCTGGCATCCATCGCATTCGGTATCCCGCTGCAGTTCGACAAGGCCTACACCGAAGGCATCACCAAGCTGACCACCGCCGACGTGAATTACGCCGAAGCCCTGGGCTACCGCATCAAGCATCTGGGCGTGGCGCGCAGCACCGCGGCCGGTATCGAGTTGCGCGTACACCCGACGCTCATCCCGGCCGATCGCCTGATCGCCAACGTCAACGGGGTGATGAACGCGGTGATGGTCAACGGCGACGCCGCCGGTTCGACCCTGTTCTACGGTGCCGGTGCCGGTATGGAGCCGACCGCGTCTTCAGTGATCGCCGACCTGGTGGACGTGGTTCGCGCCATGACGTCCGATCCGGAAAACCGTGTTCCGCACCTGGCCTTCCAGCCTGATTCGCTGTCGGCTCATCCAATCCTGCCGATCGAAGCCTGCGAAAGTGCCTATTACCTGCGCATTCAGGCCAAGGATCACCCGGGCGTACTGGCCCAGGTGGCGAGCATCCTGTCCGAGCGTGGCATCAATATCGAGTCGATCATGCAGAAGGAAGTCGAGGAGCACGACGGCCTGGTGCCAATGATCCTGCTGACCCACCGCGTACTGGAGCAGCACATCAACGATGCGATTGCCGCCCTGGAAGCCCTTGCGGGCGTGGTCGGTCCGGTCGTTCGGATTCGCGTCGAACACCAGAACTAAGCCGATATCGTTCACCGGGCCAGCCTGCTGGCCCGGCAATACGAACACAGATCAATGGAGTCAGTCATGCGTTACAACAGTACCCGCGGCCAGGCACCGGCCCTGAATTTCGAAGACGTCCTGCTGGCAGGTCTTGCCACCGACGGCGGTCTGTACGTCCCTGAAAACCTGCCACGCTTCACCCAGGAGGAAATCGCTTCCTGGGCCGGCCTGCCGTACCACGAACTGGCCTTCCGGGTGATGCGCCCGTTCGTCACCGGCAGCATTCCGGATGCCGATTTCAAAAAGATCCTCGAAGAAACCTATGGCGTATTCGCCCACAACGCCGTGGCCCCGCTGCGTCAACTGAACGGCAATGAATGGGTCCTGGAGCTGTTCCACGGCCCGACCCTGGCGTTCAAGGACTTCGCCCTGCAATTGCTCGGTCGCCTGCTCGACTACGTGCTGGAAAAGCGTGGCGAGCGTGTGGTCATCGTCGGCGCCACCTCCGGTGATACCGGCTCGGCCGCCATCGAAGGCTGCAAGCGTTGCGAAAACGTCGACATCTTCATCCTGCACCCCCACAACCGTGTGTCCGAAGTGCAGCGTCGGCAGATGACCACCATCCTGGGTGAAAACATTCACAACATTGCCATCGAAGGCAACTTCGATGACTGCCAGGAAATGGTCAAGGCCAGCTTCGCCGACCAGGGCTTCCTCAAGGGCACGCGCCTGGTGGCGGTCAACTCGATCAACTGGGCGCGGATCATGGCCCAGATCGTTTACTACTTCCACGCAGCCCTGCAATTGGGCGGCCCGGCGCGTTCGGTGTCGTTCTCGGTACCGACCGGCAACTTCGGCGACATCTTCGCCGGTTACCTGGCGCGCAACATGGGCCTGCCGATCAACCAGTTGATCGTCGCCACCAACCGCAACGACATCCTGCACCGCTTCATGAGCGGCAATCAGTACGTCAAGGAAACCCTGCACGCCACCTTGTCGCCGTCCATGGACATCATGGTGTCGTCGAACTTCGAGCGTCTGCTGTTCGACCTGCACGGTCGCAACGGCGCAGCGATTGCCGGGTTGATGGACAGCTTCAAGCAGGGCGGCGGTTTCAGCGTCGAGCAGGAGCGCTGGACCGAAGCGCGCAAACTGTTCGACTCGCTGGCCGTGGATGATGCGCAAACCTGCGAAACCATTGCCGAAGTCTACGAGCAAACCGGTGAAGTGCTGGACCCGCACACCGCCATCGGCGTCAGGGCCGCACGGGAATGCCGTCGCAGCCTCGATATCCCGATGGTCGTTCTGGGCACGGCTCACCCGGTCAAGTTCCCGGATGCCGTGGAAAAAGCCGGTGTCGGCAAAGCGCTCGAGCTTCCAGTGCATCTTGCCGATCTGTTTGAGCGCGAGGAGCGTTGCACCGTCCTGGCGAATGACCTCAAAGCCGTACAGGCCTTTGTCAGCCAGCATGGTAATCGCGGCAAGCCTCTGTAACCGCAAGTGCCTGTCACACGTTGAAGCCCGTCGCCTGACGGGCTTTTTCGTTTCTGCGACTGGCCATCGGTGGGGAAGTGCATCCGACAGACGAGACAAGGCTGTTTTTTCCCTGTCATCTTCGTGATGCATGCTCGATCAACCAGACAAACCCGTACACCTGTAGGAGCGAGCACGCTCGCGATGGATGACGGAGCACCGCGGGGTATCAGGCTGCCAGCGTTATCGTTGACGTCCATCGCGAGCGTGCTCGCTCCTACAGGCGGGTGGGTAGGTAATCAGAACTTTCTTCTCGGGCCGGCGGTCATCTGCTGTAGATGCGCCCAAGGCACTTCGTTTTCGGACTATTGAATGGTGATCGAGATGGAAAGTATCAGTCTCTTGCTCGGTGAGGCTCTGAGCCCGTACCAGGTGACGTTGACCCCGTCAGGCATTCGTGGCGAATGCCGGGTGACATTGAAGAACTCCACTGGCGTCGTAGTGGTCGATCGAGAGTTCAACCAGGCTCAGTTGAGCGATAAGCGTTTGCTGACCGACGTCGTTGATGGACTGCATCGCGATGTGCTGATTGCAGAAGGGCGCCTGGAGCCCTGTGTGATCGCGGCATTGCGCAATGTTGCTCAAGACAGGTTGCTGGCTGGCCGAAATTGAATTGCCAATTGTAGGAAACTTCCTGGGCTCAGGTCAGTCAGACCCTTTAACAGCGGGATCAAGCATTGTGCTCCGGTGCTTGTAGCTTGCTGCTACGGGTCTACATGCAGACCACGTTTAACCCCGAGTCGTCTCCCCACTTCTCGGGGTTTCTTTTTGCCCGGGATTTTTCATTGCCCGGCCTGCTGCTCGAAAAACTCTCGGGAAGCCTTCAAGTATTCTTCGCGACTTTCCGGGTCGAGCCAGGCGGCATAGGCCTCGCTCAACGGTTCGCGGGGCAAGGCGCGCAGCAATTGGTTGATCTCGGTGATCGCTTGCCGGCCTTGGGGGGTGTTGGTGCAGCCGATGTAACCGGACAGGTATTTGCCCGTGCCGCGAACCGGGTAGAACTGCAGTTCATCTTCCGCGATCCCTTGCTGCTCTGCCTGGTAGCGGATCTCCGGGCGATAGCCCAGGAGCAATTGCAGGCGTCCCAGGCGTTGCATTTGCAGCAGGCTGCCCAAGGCATCGTTGCCGTAATGGAGGGTCAGCGCCTTGGGCGGCGCCTGCTTGAGCAGGGTATCGAGGTATTCGCCATAGTTGCGTTCGGCGATGATCCCAAGTGTCACGCTACCGGTAGCCAGCAGCGCTGCCAAATCCACCTCGCCGTCCTTGAGGAAAGGCCCCAGTACGTCGTGATCGGCTCGCCGTACCGCCAGGCCATTGCTCATGGCGCGAAAAACCGGGATGGAAAACGCGATCCACGCTGCCCGCTCCTTGCTCCAGTTAAGCGCCGCATCGCATGTAAGGGATGATTCATGGAGCATTTGCAGGCCGCGCGCGCGGTTGACCCGCAATACGCTGTGTTGATACTGAGGCATGTTGGCCATCAGCCTGGTTAACAATTGATCGATGACCCCCAAGCCCTTTTTCGATCCTTCGAAAATAAACAGAGGGGGCAAATCGCGCTTGAGCCAGACCAGGGTTTCCTTGGGATGCGCAGATGCCGAAGGCGCCAGCAGGGTGATCAGGAGTGTGCAGGTCAATGCACACAGCGCCCGCCCGTTGTGCCACAGGCGGTGCTTGATGGTCCACGCTGCCAGACGCTTGAGCTCAGATGGCCCCGTCTTTGCGCAGTTGCTGGATCTGCGACGCGTCATAGCCAAGTCCCTGGAGTACCTGAGCGTTATGCTCGCCCAGTTGCGGTCCGACCCATTCACAATCACCGGGTGTCTCAGAGAGTTTCGGCACGATTCCCGGCATCTTGAAGGCTTTGCCATCCGGCAGCCTGGCCTGCAGGAACATTTCCCGGGCGAGGTATTGCGGATCGCTGAACATGTCCTCGGCGCTGAAGATCCGGCTGGCAGGAACCTCCGCCTGGTTCAGGTGCTCAAGCACGGCGTCCAGCGGCAGTGATTTGACCCAGCGATCGATGACGCCATAGAGCTCGTCGCGACGGCTGTCACGGCCGTCATTGCTGGCCAGTTCCGGGTCATTGGCCAGGTCTTCGCGGCCAATGATCAGCATGAAACGTTTGAATATGGCATCGCCATTGGCACCGATCTGCACGTGCTTGCCATCGGCGCTGGTGTGGATAGAGGAGGGCGTGATGCCGGGCATGATGTTGCCGGTGCGTTCACGGATGAAACCGAAGACATCGAACTCCGGCACCATGCTTTCCATCATGGCGAAAATCGCTTCATACAACGCGACGTCAACCATTTGCCCCTGGCCGCCATTGACTTCGCGGTGACGCAGGGCCATCAACGCACCGATCACGCCCCAGAGCGCGGCAATCGAGTCGCCGATGGAAATCCCGGTGCGCACGGGTGGCCGGTCCTCGAACCCGGTGATGTAGCGCAAGCCGCCCATGGACTCGCCGACAGCACCGAACCCCGGCTGATCTTTCATCGGGCCGGTCTGGCCGAAGCCCGAGAGTCGCACCATCACCAGTTTCGGGTTCAGTGCATGCAAGGCCTCCCAGCCCAGGCCGAGTTTTTCCAGCACGCCGGGGCGGAAGTTTTCGATCAGAATGTCGGCTTCACCGAGCAGTTTTTTCAGGATGGCCAAACCGTCCGGATGCTTCAGGTTCAGGGTCAACGACTTTTTATTGCGTGCCTGGACGAACCACCAGAGCGAAGTGCCTTCATACAACTTGCGCCATTTGCGCAGCGGATCACCGCCGTCCGGGGATTCGATCTTGATCACGTCTGCGCCGAATTCAGCGCAGATGCGCGAGGCAAACGGGCCGGCAATCAAGGTGCCCAATTCGATGACTTTCAGGCCTGAGAGCGGTTTGGCAGTGAGCGACATACGAGATCCTGTAGGACAAGGGATGGAGCGAATACAGACTTTTAACATAGCCGACTGTCAGGCGGCCAAGCCAGATCGCTTACTACTCGTTGATTGATGGCTGCTTCGGTTAGACTTGCCGCCTTTCCACGTATCAAGAAGCCCGTTCATGGCCCAGCCGTCCACGACCTACAAGTTTGAACTGAACCTGACCGACCTCGACCGCAACATCTACGAGAGCGTCAAGCAGACCATCGCCCGCCACCCTTCGGAAACCGAAGAACGCATGGCTGTGCGCCTGCTGGCCTATGCCCTCTGGTACAACGAGCAGCTCTCGTTTGGCCGGGGTCTGTCGGAAGTCGATGAGCCTGCCTTGTGGGAAAAGAGCCTGGATGACCGCGTCCTTCACTGGATCGAAGTCGGCCAGCCGGATGTCGACCGCCTGACCTGGTGCTCGCGTCGTACCGAACGCACCAGCCTGCTGGCCTACGGCAGCCTGCGCGTCTGGGAAGGCAAAGTGGTACCGGCGGTGAAAAACCTGAAGAACGTCCACATCGCCGCCGTGCCGCAGGACGTGCTGGAAACCCTGGCCCAGGACATGCCCCGCGTCATCAAGTGGGACGTGATGATCAGCGACGGGACGGTGTTCGTCACCGACGACCGTGGTCAACACGAAGTCCAGTTGCAGTGGCTGGCTGGCGAGCGCAACTGATCGTTCGCCGCTCATCCGCTTCACCTGGTTTAATCCTGCGTACTTGAGAGAAGCACCCGTCACCCCATGCGTATCGAACCTCGCCAGTTGCCCGAAACCCTGCCATTCCTTGGCGATATTCCACCCTTGTTGACCCGGTTGTACGCGGCACGGGGCGTGCAGTCGGAGGTGGAACTGGACAAAAGCCTGGCGAGGCTGATTCCCTTCCAGCAACTCAAGGGAATCGATGCGGCGGTGGACCTGCTGGTGACAGCGCTGGAACAGCGTCAGCGCATCCTGATCGTCGGTGACTTCGACGCCGACGGCGCAACGGCCAGCACCGTCGGCACCCTGGGCCTGCGCCTGTTGGGGGCGGCCCATGTCGATTATCTGGTGCCCAATCGGTTCGACTACGGTTACGGCCTCACGCCGGAAATCGTCGCGGTGGCGCTGGAGCGCCGGCCGCAGCTGTTGATCACTGTCGACAATGGCATTTCCAGTGTCGACGGCGTGGCGGCGGCGAAGAAGGCCGGGCTCAACGTACTGATCACCGATCACCACTTGCCTGGTGACGCGTTGCCTCAGGCCGATGCGATCGTCAATCCGAACCAGCCGGGCTGCGATTTTCCGAGCAAGGCATTGGCCGGTGTCGGCGTCATTTTCTATGTGTTGATGGCCTTGCGTGCGCGATTGCGCAGCTTGGGCTGGTACGCAAACCGGTCGCAACCGAACATCGGCGAGTTGCTTGATCTGGTGGCGCTCGGCAGTGTCGCCGACGTGGTGCCGCTGGATGCCAACAACCGTATCCTGGTGCATCAGGGCCTGGAGCGCATTCGCGCCGGCCGTGCCCGGCCGGGGATCAAGGCGATACTCGAAGTGGCCAGGCGCGACCACGCGCGCATTACCTCGACCGACCTGGGATTCATTGTCGGCCCTCGCCTGAACGCGGCAGGGCGGCTGGACGACATGAGCCTGGGCATTGAGTGTCTGCTCACCGAGGATGCCGGCCTGGCCCGCGAAATGGCTACGCAACTGGATGGCATGAACCAGGACCGCAAATCCATCGAACAGGGCATGCAGCGCGAAGCGTTGGCCCAGCTCAAGGATCTGCCGGTGGAGTCGATGCCGTTTGGCTTGTGCCTGTTCGATCCTGAATGGCACCAGGGGGTCATCGGCATCCTCGCCTCGCGCATGAAAGAGCGTTACTTCCGTCCAACCATTGCCTTTGCCGATGCCGGAGACGGTTTGCTCAAGGGCTCGGGGCGTTCGGTGCAGGGCTTTCATATTCGTGACGCACTGAGTGTGGTGGCGGCCAAGCACCCTGATCTGATCACCAAGTATGGCGGGCATGCCATGGCTGCCGGCCTTACATTACCGCAAGAAAATTTTCCTTTGTTTGCCCAAGCCTTCGATGCCGAAGTGCGCCGACAACTGCGTGAGGAAGACCTGACCGGACGCCTGCAGTCGGACGGCACGCTGGCGGTCGAGGAGTTTCATCTGGAGTTGGCCCGTGCCCTGCGCCATGCCGGCCCCTGGGGGCAGCACTTCCCCGAGCCGTTGTTTCACGGGGTGTTTCAACTGGTCGAGCAGCGTGTGGTCGGCGAGCGACACCTCAAAGTGGTGCTCAGAAGTGAATGCGGTTCGGTCAAGCTCGACGGCATTGCCTTCGGCATCGACCGTGACATCTGGCCGAACCCGACCATCAAGTGGGTGGAGCTGGCCTACAAGCTCGACGTCAACGAATTCCGTGGCAACGAGTCCGTACAACTGATGATTGCCCACATCGAACCGCGCTGACCCGCGTTCCCCCTGTAGGAGCGAGCACGCTCGCGATGGAGGACTGAACACCGCGGGGTATCAGGCTGCCAGCGTAATCGTTGACGTCCATCGCGAGCATGCTCGCTCCTACAGGAGGAAGGGGAAGGGGGCGACATCCCCCGATGTCGACTAGGCTCTAAGCACTGCTTGATTTTCCTTGTGACGTCTTGTCGAATTTTTTGCCCGCGGGGGCGGGTGCTGCATCTTTTTCCTGTCACTCGTCGACTTTCAAACAGAACCCTGGAGCCTGACCACTGATTTGAGAGGTGCCCCATGAGTCTGCTGCTTGAACCCTATACCCTTCGCCAACTGACCCTGCTCAATCGAATCGCCGTATCGCCGATGTGCCAGTATTCCAGTGTCGATGGCCTGGCCAATGACTGGCATTTGGTTCACCTGGGCAGCCGCGCCATCGGCGGTGCGGGGCTGGTATTCACCGAGGCCACAGCGATCACCGCCGACGGGCGTATCACCGCGCAGGACCTTGGTCTGTGGAACGATGAGCAAATCGAACCCCTGCAACGCATCACCCGTTTCATTACCGCTCAAGGCGCGGTCGCCGGCATCCAGTTGGCCCATGCGGGCCGCAAGGCCAGCACCTGGCGCCCCTGGCTCGGCAAGCATGGCAGCGTTAAACCGGAGGATGGTGGCTGGTTGCCGGTCGGCCCGTCACCGATTGCGTTCGACCCGCAACACACCCAGCCCAAGCAGCTCGATGACAGTGAAATAGCCAACATCATTCAAGCCTTTGTCGACTCGGCCAAGCGTGCGCTGGCCGCCGGTTTCAAGGTGGTGGAAGTGCACGCGGCTCATGGCTATCTGCTGCACCAGTTCCTTTCTCCCCTGAGCAATCAGCGACGTGACCAGTACGGTGGTTCATTCGAAAACCGCATTCGCCTGGTGTTGCAGGTCAGCGAGGCGGTGCGGGCAGTCTGGCCGCAAGAGCTGCCGCTGTTTGTCCGGGTTTCGGCAACCGACTGGGTGGAAGACGGCTGGAACCCGGATGAAACCGTCGAGCTGGCCAGACGCCTCAAGGCGCTTGGCGTGGATCTGATTGATGTGTCGTCCGGTGGTACGGCGGCCAATGCGGAAATTCCTACGGGGCCCGGCTATCAGACCCGTTTTGCCGAGCGTGTTCGTAAAGAAGCCGACATCGCGACCGGCACCGTGGGAATGATTACCGAGCCGGCCCAGGCGGAGCACATTCTGCGCACCTGTCAGGCAGACATCATTTTCCTGGCTCGCGAGTTGTTACGCGATCCTTACTGGCCATTGCATGCCGACGACGACCTGGGCGGGCGCAAGGCCGTCTGGCCCGCACAGTATCAGCGTGCGACCCACCGCGATCAGCCCATCCACGAGTCGGATCTGCGCGAGTGAAACACGGCGATTGAACGTTGCCTCCACGAAAAAGCCCCTGAATCCAGCGATTCAGGGGCTTTCGTTTATACGGTTGTCCGGTCAGGCCGCTTCGATCTTGCTGCGGTTCTGTTCGACCTTGTTCAGATAATCCTTGAGCGTGTTCTGTTCCGCGGCGGTGGTGAACAGGCCGAGCTTGCTGCGACGCCACAGGATGTCCTGCACGGTGGTGGCCCATTCTTCCTTGCACAGGTAGTCGACTTCACGGGTGTAGAGGCCGCCGCCGATGTGCTCGCCCATATCTTTCAGGTTTTCCACACCTTCGAGCATGCGCCAGATCCGGCTGCCGTAGCTGGTGGCCCAGCGCCGGGAGATTTCGGACGGAATCCAGTCGAATTTGTCGCGGATCTGCAGGTTCAGCGCCTGGGCCGTGGTCATGTCTTCGCCACCCGGCAACGGTGCGTTAGCGGTCCAGCTGGGTTTGATGTGCGTGAAATAGGGGGCCAGGTGCGCCAGTGCCGACTCGGCCAGCTTGCGGTAAGTGGTCAGCTTGCCGCCGAATACCGACAGCAGCGGTGCTTCCTCGCCACTGCCCGACAGCGACAAAGTGTAGTCGCGAGTGATGGCCGACGGGTTGTCGGACTCGTCGTTGCACAGCGGGCGCACACCGGAATAGCTGTGCAGGATGTCGTCGCGGCTGATCTGCCGCTTGAAGTGAGCGTTGACTACGTTGAGCAGGTAGTCGGTTTCACCTTCAGTGATTGCCACGGCGGCCGGATCGCCGGTGTACTCCCGGTCGGTGGTGCCGATCAGGGTGAACCGGTTCAGATAGGGAATGGTGAATACGATGCGCTGATCTTCGTTTTGCAAGATGTGCGCGTGTTCGCCTTCGTACAGCTTCGGCACGATCACGTGGCTGCCCTGAATCAGGCGAATGCCATAAGGCGATTCCATTTTCAAATCATCCCGAATGAACTTCGCGACCCAGGGACCGGCCGCGTTCACCAGTGCCTTGGCGCGGATCGAAAACAGGCTGCCATCGGCCCGCTCCAGGTGCAGGTGCCACAGGCCTTTGATGCGACGGGCACTGACGCAACGGGTACGGGTGTGGACGTGGGCGCCTTTTTCCCGGGCCGCCATGGCGTTCAGCACCACCAGGCGTGCATCGTCGACCCAGCAATCGGAGTATTCGAAGCCTTTGGTTATTTCGCTTTTCAGTGCACTGTCGGCACCAAATTTCAGGCTGATCGAACCTTTGAGTTGTTCCCGTTTGCCGAGGTTGTCATACAGGAACAAACCGGCGCGGATCATCCAGGCCGGACGCAGATGCGGGCGATGAGGCAGCACGAAGCGCATCTGCTTGACGATGTGCGGGGCCTTGGCCAATAGCACTTCGCGTTCGGCGAGGGCCTCGCGCACCAGGCGGAATTCGTAATGTTCGAGGTAGCGCAAGCCACCGTGGATCAACTTGCTGCTGGCCGACGAAGTATGGCTGGCCAGATCATCCTTTTCGCAAAGGAACACCGAGAGGCCGCGACCGGCGGCATCCGCTGCGATCCCCACGCCATTGATGCCGCCACCGATGACGGCAATATCATAGACCTCGGCAAGAGGGGGCACAGGCAAGGTGGAAGTGGGCATCGGCTAAGGCCTCGAATTTCTGTATTTGAATTCGAACATGTATGTTCATTTGCGAAAATACTAGCCCATAAAAATGCGCGCAGCCAGTCAGCTTCGATTGAAAAAACTCATCGAATGTCAATTAAAGGAAAATTATCGAACATAAATGACAAACACACCCCCTGTAGGAGCGAGCAGGCTCCGGGCGGCGTTCCGACGATGGAGGTCAACGATAACGCGGGGAACCTGATGCCCCGCGGTGTCTCAACTGCCATCGCGAGCGTGCTCGCTCCTACAGGGGGGACGTGCTTTAGACGACTTCCAGGCGAACCTTGTGCTGGTTCAGCAGTTGCGTCAGCGCCGGGGATGGCTGTTGATCGGTGACCAGGCAATCGACCAGGCTGATCGGCCCCAGGCGAATCATGGCATTGCGCCCGAACTTGCTGGAGTCGGCCGCGAGGATCACCTTGCGGGCATTGGCGATGATCGCCTGCGATACGCGCACTTCTTGATAATCGAAGTCCAGCAGGCTGCCGTCCTCATCGATGCCGCTGATGCCAACCAGGGCGAAGTCAACCTTGAACTGGTTGATGAAGTCGACACTGGCCTGACCGACCACGCCACCATCGCGACGCACAGTGCCGCCACTGAGCAGAACGTCGAAATCGTCCTTGGCGCTGAGCATCGAGGCCACGTGCAGGTTATTGGTGATGATCTTCAGGTGGCTGTGATTGAGCAGTGCGCGAGCGATGGATTCGGTGGTGGTGCCGATATTGATGAACAGCGAGGCGTGATCGGGAATCTGCGCCGCAATCGCTTCGCCGATGCGCTGTTTCTCATCGCGCATCTGATCGGCCCGCATGGCGTAGGCGGTGTTCTCGACGCTGGAGTCGTAAGCCGCGCCGCCGTGATAGCGGCGCAGTAGATTGGCTTCGGCCAACTGATTGATGTCGCGGCGTATGGTCTGCGGAGTGACAACGAACAGCGTGGCCATTTCCTCGATGCTGACGTAGCCGCGCTCGCGAACCAGTTCGAGGATTTGCTGCTGACGGGGAGGCAGATTCATGGGGCGTCCTTTGGGCTGCCGTGCAAAATGTGCCCATGATGCCGCAGGAATCCGCTCCCTGCCAGTTACAAGCCTTTACAACTCCTCGGGCTGACCTTCCTGTGGCTCCCAGTCGCGAGTGCGGCTGACGGCTTTTTTCCAGCCAGCGTAAAGTTTCTCCTTCGCGGTATCGTCCAGCGTCGGTTCGAAGCGGCGTTCGATGACCGCTTTGCCGCGCAACTCTTCCAGGCTGCCCCAGAAGCCGCAAGCCAGACCGGCCAGGTAGGCGGCGCCCAGTGCCGTGGTTTCGCGCATCTGCGGACGCTCGACCTGGGTGCCAAGAATGTCGGCCTGGAACTGCATGAGGAAATTGTTCGCCACTGCGCCGCCATCCACGCGCAGGGCCTTGAGGCGTTCACCGGCGTCCTGCTGCATGGCGTCGAGCACATCGCGAGTCTGGTAGGCAATCGACTCCAGCGCGGCACGGATGATGTGATCCACGCGCACGCCACGGGTCAGGCCGAACAGCGCGCCACGGGCGTAAGGGTCCCAGTACGGTGCGCCCAGTCCTGTGAAAGCGGGGACCAGGTACACGCCGTTACTGTCCTTGACCTTGTTGGCGAAGTATTCGGTGTCGTGGGCGTCGTTGATGATTTTCAGTTCGTCGCGCAGCCACTGAACCGTTGAACCACCGTTGAATACGGCGCCCTCCAGCGCGTACGCCACTTCGCCGCGCGGACCGCAGGCGATGGTGGTGAGCATGCCGTGGCTGGATTTCACGGCTTTGTCACCGGTGTTCATCAGCAGGAAGCAACCGGTGCCGTAAGTGTTCTTGGCCTGCCCGGCTTCGACGCACATCTGGCCGAACAGCGCTGCTTGCTGGTCGCCGGCGATGCCGCCGATCGCGATGCCGCTTTTGGTGTGGCCATAAATTTCCGACGACGACTTCACTGGCGGCAGCATCTCTCGCGGGATGTCCAGCAGGTCCAGCATCTTCGCGTCCCACTCCAGGGTGTGGATGTTGAAGAGCATCGTGCGCGAGGCATTGGTGTAGTCGGTGACGTGCACCTTGCCGCCGGTAAATTTCCAGATCAGCCAGCTGTCCACGGTGCCGAACAGCAGTTCGCCATTGCGTGCGCGCTCACGGCTGCCTTCGACGTTATCGAGAATCCACTTGAGCTTGGTGCCGGAGAAGTACGGGTCGGTGACCAGGCCGGTGGTGTCGCCGATGTACTGCTCGTGACCGTCACGCTTGAGCTGCTGGCAGATCTCGGTGCTGCGCCGGCACTGCCAGACGATCGCGTTATAGATCGGGCGGCCGGTGTTCTTGTCCCAGACCACGGTGGTTTCGCGCTGGTTGGTGATGCCGATGGCCGCAACCTGATCGTGATGCAGGCCGGCTTGTGCCAGGGCCTCGACCATGACCGCGCTCTGGGTGGCGAAGATTTCCATCGGATCATGCTCGACCCAGCCGGCTTGCGGGTAATGCTGCGCGAATTCGCGTTGGGCGGTGCAGACCACGTTGGCGTCGCGGTCGAAAATGATTGCGCGGGAGCTGGTCGTACCCTGATCGAGGGCAATGATGTAGTTCTTATTCTGAGTGTCGGTCATGTCGATTGCCTTGGACGAAATAAGGGAGTGAGAGCCGGCGCGCGATGGAATGGGCAGAATCGTGCGCCAACGGTATCAAGAAACTTCCGGTTTGCCGTCAATGGCCGCTACTGCTTCCTTTGTAGCAGGTACGGCGCCCGGCAGATGGCGGGCGATCAGTCCGCGATAAGCGGCGGCACCGAGGCAGGCACCGACAATCGGTGCGAAAACAGGGATCAGGAAATACGGGACATCGCGCCCGCCCGTGAACGACAGGTCACCCCAACCCGCGAAAAATGTCATCAGTTTAGGGCCGAAATCACGGGCCGGGTTCATTGCGAATCCGGTCAGCGGTCCCATCGAACTGCCGATCACGGCAATCAGCAAACCGATCAGCAAGGGTGCCAGCGGGCCATTGGGCAGGCCGTTGTTATCGTCGGTCAGCGACATGATCACGCCCATCAGGATGGCGGTGATGATGACTTCGACCAGAAATGCCTGTGATGTGGACAGCGTCGGGTTGGGAAAGGTGGAGAACACCGACGCCAATTCAAGGCTGGCTTCGGTACCGCGAATCATGTGATGAGCTTGTTCGAAATCGAAGAAGAGATTGCTGTACAGCGTGTACACCAGCAAGGCACCGCAAAAAGCGCCTGCCACCTGGGCGAAGATATAGAACGGCAATTTGCGTTTATCGAAATCGGCAAAAATGCTCAGGGCAATGCTCACGGCGGGATTGAGGTGAGCGCCGGAAACTCCGGCCGTCAGGTAGATGGCCATGCTCACACCCACGCCCCAGATGATGCTGATTTCCCACAAGCCGAAGCTGGCACCCGCGACTTTGAGCGCGGCAACGCAGCCGGTGCCGAAGAAAATCAGCAGCGCTGTCCCCAGAAATTCGGCCATGCATTGGTTCGAGAGCGAGGGTTGTTGTAAAGCGGTTGTCATTGAAACCTCATTTTTTTTCTTGTCTGGCGCTTTCATTTCCGTACGGTCAAAGCGCGTTTTTCACCGAGGTGGGATCCCCATCCCATTCTCGGTTTGCAACTGGGTGCGACGGTAGGGTGTTTCGTATAGTTTCAGAAACGAAAAAATATAGACAAGAAACACCGCTGTCAAAGGTCGAAAGTGAACTGTTGGTCACAAAGCAACTATTAATTCTATGAATGGTCTCGCCGGTAAGCTGATGAGAACGGAAAGAGTCGGTACAAGTCTCTTTCCAGAAGGGGTAGTGATAGAGCCTTTTATGGATCGATGCCCTAAAATCCGGCGCACTGATTTATTACTGCCACCCAGTCTGGAGCTGTCATGACACCTGCATTGGATTTGCTGAAAAAAGTTCGGGCCGAACACCGTGTGCACAGTTATGAACATGACCCGAAGGCTGCCTCTTACGGACTGGAGGCTGCGGAGAAGCTTGGGCTGGATCCGGCGCAGGTGTTCAAGACGTTGCTGGCGGCCAGTGAAAAAGGTGAGTTGCTGGTTGCGGTGGTGCCGGTGGGTGGAAGTCTGGATTTGAAGTCGCTGGCCCATGCGGCTGGGGTGAAAAAAGTCGAAATGGCCGACCCTGCCGCAGCGCAACGCTCAACCGGCTACTTGCTGGGTGGCATTAGTCCGCTGGGGCAGAAGAAGCGCTTGCGCACGTTTATCGACAATTCGGCTCAGCCCTTTGCGAGCATTTTTGTCAGTGCGGGGCGCCGCGGTCTGGAAGTCGAGCTGGCACCTGCCGTGCTGGCCGAACAGACCAAGGCAACATTCGCCGATATCGGCCGTGCCTGAGGTGAGCGCCGCTGTATGGTGGAAATAAGCCGGCTCTGTCACTGGCGCGCATTGTTCAACGACTTCATGCTCGGTGGCCTGACAAAGGGAGAATGTTATGCACCTAGAGTTTCATCAGGTCGACGCTTTCAGTGATCGGCCTTTTGGCGGTAACCCGGCGATGGTCTATCGGCTCGACACCTGGCTCGCCGATGAGCTGATGCAGAAAATCGCCGCAGAGCACAACCTGGCTGAAACCGCCTTTGTGGTACGCGAAGGGCAGGGTTGGCACATTCGCTGGTTTACCCCGACCACCGAGGTTCCGTTGTGTGGTCATGCAACACTGGCCAGCGCGTACGTGTTGTTCGAGATTTACAAGGAGCCGGTTGAGCGGCTGGACTTTACCTGCAAGTCCGGACCGCTGAGCGTGAGTCGTGAGGGCGGACGCCTGTGGCTGGATTTTCCGACGATCGCGCCATCGAAGGTGGATGCAGTGCTGGATGTCGAGCGCGCGCTGGGTGTGAAGACCGTCGAGGTGCTGGGCTCGAATGAGCTGTTTGTGGTGCTGGACTCCGAGCAGGCCGTGCTCGACTGCAAGCCGGACATGGTCGCCCTGGCCAGGCTGCCGTGGCTGGGCGCCATAGTGACAGCACGGGGTAGCAAGCACGACTTCGTGTCGCGTTACTTCGCACCGGCCATTGGCATCAATGAAGATCCGGTGACCGGCTCGACCCATTGCCTGCTGATTCCTTACTGGGCCGAGCGTCTGGGCAAGTCGAGCCTGACCGCTTACCAGTGTTCGACGCGGGGCGGGGAGCTGTTCTGCCGGCTTGAAGGCGATCGGGTGAAGATCGGCGGCAACGCGACACTGGTGGCCAAAGGAACGCTGATGCTCGGCTGACGCCGACCGCTGTAGGAGCGAGCATGCTCGCGATGGTCGCAAGAACACCGCGGGGTGTCAGAGTTCCCGCGTTATCGTTGACGACCATCGCGAGCGTGCTCGCTCCTACAGGGATTGTGCTGTGCTGTAGCGTCTTACGCCGGATTCAACGCTCGGGATCTTCGCCGCTGTACTGCCGTCTGCCTGGAACAGCACCAGATGCTCGGCGGCGACACGAATACCGACCTCTGCGCCAATCTGCTGATCGACGTGGCTGGGGAAGATCGACTCCAGTTGAGCGCCGGTCGGCAGTTGCAGGCGATACAAGGTCGAAGCGCCCTGGAACGACTTGCCAACGATTCGCGCCTTCAGCGCGCTGTCGGGCGCATGAACGATATCGTCCGGACGCAGCAGCACGTCCACCGCAGAACCGACCGGCCAGTTGTAGGCGCGGTTGCCGCGCAATTCACCCAGTTCGGTCTGCACCGACTCCGGGCTGCTCAACTGGCCGCGAATGAAATAACCTTGACCGATGAAACTGGCCACATAGGGTGTCAGCGGCTCGTGGTACAGGTTGTAGGGCGTATCCCACTGTTCCAGCCGACCCTCCTTGAACACGCCGACATGATCACTGACTGCGAAGGCTTCTTCCTGATCGTGGGTCACCAGGATCGCGCTGGTGCCACGTGCCTTGAGAATGTCGCGCACCTCGTGGCTGAGCTTGCGGCGCAGTTCGCCATCGAGGTTGGAAAACGGCTCGTCGAGCAGCAGTAGCTGGGGCTCCGGAGCCAGGGCGCGAGCGAGGGAGACACGTTGCTGCTGGCCTCCGGACAGCTCATGAGGAAAGCGCTTGCCGAGGTTTTTCAGGTTGACCAGTTCCAGCAATTCTTCGGTGACGCGATCCTTTTGCGGATGTTTGCGAATACCGAAGCCAATGTTGTCTGCCACGCTCAAGTGCGGAAAAAGCGCGTAGTCCTGGAACACCATGCCAATGCGACGCTTCTCGGGTGCCAGGGTGAAACCGGCGCTGGAGATTGTCTCGCCAGCCAGCTGGATATCGCCTTCGTGCACCGGTTCGAACCCGGCGATGGCGCGCAGGGTGGTGGTCTTGCCGCAGCCGGAAGAGCCCAGCAGGCAGCCGATATCGCCAGCGTTCAAATGCAGGTTGAGGTTCTGCACGACGCGCTGGTCCTGATAGCCACAGGCGAGATTGCGCAGGTTGAGCAGTAATGGCTGGCTCATGCGCGGTACGCCGGCTCGACGAGAAACTCGAGCAGGGCTTTTTGAGCATGCAGACGGTTTTCCGCCTGGTCCCAGGCCACTGAACGCGGGTCATCGAGCAGGTCGACGCTGATTTCCTCACCTCGGTGGGCCGGCAGGCAATGCATGAACAGCACGTCGGGAGCCGCCAGGTCGAGGAGGGCGCGATTGACCTGATACGCAGCAAAGAGCTGCAGGCGCTTGGCGGTTTCTTCTTCCTGGCCCATGGAGGTCCAGACATCGGTGCTGACCAGATGAGCACCGCGTACGGCGTCCTTCGGATCACGAACGATGGTCACCCGATCACCGGCCCTGGCCATGAATTCGGCGTTTGGTTCGTAGCCTTCGGGACAGGCGACGCGCAACTGGAAGTCGAACTGGATCGCGGCTTCTATATAGCTGTTGCACATGTTGTTGCCGTCGCCGATCCAGGCCACGGTCTTGCCCTGAATGGAGCCACGGTGTTCGAGGAACGTCTGCATGTCCGCCAGCAGTTGGCACGGATGCAAGTCATCGGACAGGCCGTTGATCACCGGAACCCGCGAATTGGCGGCGAATTCGGTCAGGGTGCTGTGGGCAAAGGTACGGATCATCACCGCATCGAGCATGCTCGACATGACGATGGCGCAGTCGCTGATTGGCTCGCCACGGCCCAGTTGGGTATCGCGAGGCGAGAGGAAGATCGCCTGGCCACCCAGCTGGATCATGCCGGCTTCGAAGGATATGCGTGTACGGGTCGAGGATTTCTCGAAAATCATCCCGAGCACGCGGTTTTTCAGGGGCTCGAACAGTACGCCGCGGTTACGCAGGTCCTTGAGCTCAACGCCTCGACGGATCACGCTGACCAGCTCTTCGGGCGTGCAATCCATCAGGGAGAGAAAGTGCCTTGCGCTCATCATTGACTACCTTTTTGCTACAAACCGCAGATGCTCTAAGCCTTGTTTTCTGGAACAACGGGCGAGACCTGCGGCATAAGCCGCACGAGGGCGACGAAATAGGGGAAGGCGCGATCTTATAATTAAATGTCGCGTCTTACCAATAGGGCTACGGTTATCAGGGAATTTCAGAGGGGCTACGAGGCAACGAAAGTAGCGCTTTTGAAGCCTGTTTCCTTTACGGCAGCCAGGCATTTGTACACCGCGCCTGCGCAGATTGGCAATCAACGGGGCGGTGGCGAGGTGCTGGCAGTCGGTTTCTGACCTGTCGTTCGTGGGGTTCGTCGTCGCGGCTGATTTGAAACATTTGCTAATGCAAAGTGCCGGGTTATAAATGAATATCGAGCGACGCAGGAAACATCAGCGATGGATTCGAAAGAACAGCAGTTAATGGAATTGCTCGGCCTTACCGCCCGCTCCCTGACGTGCCTGACCGCCTCCGTGACGGCGATGTCCTTCGAGCTTTTGCGCAGCGACGATCAGGTCACCCGCGACGCTGGCCGTCGCATGATCGACCGCATGGCGACTATCAGTGCCGGGCTCGACGAACATTGGAGATTGATCGGCGAACTGACCGGCGTGCAGGGTGCCGATGCCCGCGACCCCATCGAAACCCTCCAGGAAATCCAGAAACAGGCACCGCCCAGGTTGCCGTCGAGTTGATTGAAACGGCCATCGGTTGGCCTGATGCCCACCAATTCACGACACGAACGTCGCTGGCGCGGTAGCGGGGCAGGCGCCATAGTTTTGTTCCCGCGGCCGACCTGGCCCGCCCAGAACAAGACAGAGACTGGCCATGACCAAGACTCTCCATCACCGTGCCTGCCACCTGTGTGAAGCCATTTGTGGCCTGACCATCGAAACCACCGAGATCGACTCCGGCCAGATTCAAATCACCTCGATCAAGGGGGACCCCCAGGATACGTTCAGTCGCGGACATATCTGCCCCAAGGCCGTTGCCTTGCAGGACATTCAGAACGATCCGGATCGATTGCATCAGCCTATGCGGCGAGTGGGCAGCGAATGGCAGCCGATCGAGTGGGAGGAGGCTTTCAGTCTTGTCGCCGAGCGTCTTGCGTTCATTCAGGAGCGTCACGGGCAGAATGCCGTGGCGGTCTATCAAGGCAATCCCAGCGTGCACAACTACGGGTTGATGACCCACAGTAATTATTTTCTCGGCCTGCTGAAAACCCGAAACCGATTTTCCGCGACGTCAGTCGATCAATTGCCCCATCACCTGACCAGCCATTTGATGTACGGCCACGGTTTGCTGCTGCCCATTCCGGACATCGATCACACGGACTTCATGTTGATCCTGGGCGGTAACCCGCTCGCTTCCAACGGCAGCATCATGACCGTGCCCGATGTGGAAAAACGCTTGAAAGCGATTCAGGCCAGGGGAGGCAAGGTCGTGGTGGTCGATCCGCGTCGCAGCGAAACGGCGGCCATTGCCGACCAGCATCTGTTCGTGCGCCCAGGTGGCGATGCAGCATTATTGTTCGGCCTGCTCAATACGCTTTTCGCTGAAGGCCTGACCCGCGACAGTCATTTGCCCGTGGAGGGGCTGGATGAGGTGCGCCAGGCTGTCGCCGATTTCACCGCCGAGAAGATGAGCCCTTTGTGTGCCGTGCCGTCGGAACAGATCCGCCAACTGGCGCGGGACTTCGCGGCAGCGCCAAGTGCCGTTTGCTACGGTCGCATGGGCGTCTCGACCCAGGCGTTCGGTACCCTTTGCCATTGGCTGGTGCAGTTGATCAATCTGGTCACCGGCAACCTCGACCGCGAGGGTGGGGCCTTGTGCACCGAGCCGGCGGTAGACCTGGTGGCCTCCACTTCCGGTGGGCATTTCAACTTATGGCAAAGCCGGGTTTCCGGGCGACCGGAATATGCCGGCGAGCTACCGGTTTCGGCCCTGGCTGAAGAAATGCTCACCGAAGGACAAGGGCAGGTCCGCGCGCTGATCACCGTGGCCGGCAACCCTGTTTTGTCGACCCCTAATGGCCGTCAGCTTGAGCAGGCGCTGGACGGGTTGGAGTTCATGGTCAGTGTCGACTTGTATATCAACGAAACCACCCGTTACGCCGACCTGATCCTGCCCTCGACATCAGCGCTGGAAAACGACCATTACGATACGACCTTCAATATGTTCGCAGTACGTAATGTCAGCCGCTTCAACCGGGCGATCCTGGCCAAGCCTGAAGGAGCGTTGCACGACTGGGAAATTTTTGTCGGCCTGGCCAAGGCATTCGCTGCCAGGACCGGCAAGGATTTGAAACCGACCATCGCTCCGGCACAAATGATCGATCGCGGCTTGCGCATGGGCATGTATGGCGATGCTTCGCCCTACAAGTTGTCGCTGGCAACGCTTTACGATCATCCCCATGGCGTCGATCTGGGGCCGCTCAAGCCCAATCTGGCATCACGCTTGAAAACCGCCAACCAGCGTGTCCAGGCCGCCCCGGCCGCCATTCTTGACGACCTGAGGCGCTTTGCGGCATTGCAGGCGCCGGCCGCCGATGAACTGTTGATGATCGGTCGTCGGCATGTGCGCAGCAACAACTCATGGATGCACAACTATCACCGCCTGGTGAAAGGCAAGCCGCGCCATCAGTTGCTGATGCATCCTGATGACCTGGCCAGCCGCGGGCTGAGTGATGGGCAGCGGGTACGGGTCAGCTCACGGGTCGGGCAGATCGAAGTTGAAGTGCTGGGCAGTCTGGACATGATGAAAGGGGTGGTCAGCCTGCCGCATGGTTGGGGGCACGCGCGGCCGGGCGTGCAAATGACCATTGCCAGCGGTCAGCCGGGGTCGAGCGCCAATGACCTGACCGACGAGTGCCAGCTCGATGAGCTGTCGGGGAATGCGGCGTTGAACGGTGTTCCGGTGACCGTGGCGGCGGCTTGATCGTATCTGACGGAGAGTCCGAGCAGGGTGCTCGGCTTTCCGTTACAATGCGCCACCGTGCCGACCCAAGAGTCGGAAAGTTCAGCCGAGGTAGTCCATGGATATTATCGAAACGATTAAAGAGCAGATTGCCAACAACACCATTCTGCTTTACATGAAAGGCTCGCCGAATGCCCCGCAGTGTGGCTTCTCCGCCAAAGCTGCGCAGGCCGTGATGGGCTGTGGCGAGAAGTTCGCTTACGTCGACATCCTGCAGAACCCGGAAATCCGCGCCAACCTGCCAAAATACGCCAACTGGCCGACTTTCCCGCAACTGTGGGTCGCTGGTGAGCTGGTAGGCGGTAGCGACATCATGGCGGAAATGTTCGCCAATGGTGAGCTGCAGACCCTGATCAAGGATGCTGCTGCCAAGGCTGCTGAAGCCAAAGCCTGATTCGGCACCCCTGTAGGAGCGAGCACGCTCGCGATGGTCGTCAACGATTACGCGGGAAACCTGACACCCCGTGGCGCTATTGAGTCCATCGCGAGCTTGCTCGCTCCTACAGGTTGAGAACAGACATGAAAAAGCCCCGCCTCTTCAAGGAGAGCGGGGCTTTTTATTGCATCGGGACAAATGGGGTCGAACTTACTCGTCGTCGCCCATCTGCGATTGCAGGTAGTTCTCGATACCGATCTTGTCGATCAGGCCAAGTTGGGTTTCCAGCCAGTCGATGTGTTCTTCTTCGGACTCAAGAATATCTTCAAGCAGTTCACGGCTACCAAAGTCACCGACCTTTTCGCAATGTGCGATCGCCACTTTCAGATCGGCATGGCCGGTGCGTTCGATACGCAGGTCGCACTCGAGCATTTCCTTGGTGTGTTCGCCGATGTGCAGCTTGCCCAGGTCCTGGACGTTCGGCAGACCTTCAAGAAACAGGATTCGCTTGATCAGCTTGTCCGCATGTTTCATTTCGTCGATGGATTCGTCGTACTCGTGCTTGCCGAGCTTGTTCAGGCCCCAATCTTCATACATGCGGGCATGTAGAAAGTATTGATTGATCGCGACCAGCTCATTGGCAAGGATTTTGTTGAGATGCTGTATGACTGTAACGTCGCCTTTCATGATGGGGTCCTGCCCTGTATTAGCTGTCTATAAGGCAGAGTTTGATCCGAGCAACTAAGAGTGTCAAACCTAAGTTATTGAATAATATATGAAAATTAATCGGAATAAGAATGTTTGTGTTCCGCGTCTAGAGCCTAAGCAGTTGATTTTCAGGCATAAAAAAACCGGACTTGAGTCCGGTTTCATGAAATTCTTTTTTTCAGGCAGCTGTAAATTCTGCGGGATAAGGTATCGCGGCCTGGGCGGTCTGCAGTTCGGTCAGGGTCTCGCGGACCACTTCCTTGGCAAGGCAGGCACATTTGCCGCATTGACTGGCTACACCGGTGGCCAAGCGGACTTCCTTGTAGCTGCAGCATCCTTCGTAGATCGCATCGCGGATTTGACCGTCGGTAACGCCAGTGCAGAGGCAAACATACATAAGAGAAAACCGTCGCTTGTTTGTGTCTCGAATGCGATGGATCTTAATGTTAACGAGAATGATTGTCAAAGTGCTTTCTCGGCGCTTTGCCCGATCATTGGCGGTGACTGACGAACGGTTCTGCTCCGTTGAATGCGGATGGACGTCGACCATCGGTTTTTATACTGCCCGTAAAAAACAGCTAAGGACAGGCCAAACACGCAGTGTATGATGGCCGGCCTTTGCGCAGCTGGTTTGTGTCACAGGGCTGTCGCCTGAGGGTGGCAGGCTGATGCAAACCCTGTTTTTCACGTTTCTACACCAGGAGATATCCAATGAGCGTACTCGTAGGCAAACAAGCCCCTGACTTCACCGTACCGGCCGTACTCGGCAATGGCGAGATCGTTGACAGCTTCACCCTGTCTTCGGCGATCAAAGGCAAATACGGCCTGGTGTTCTTCTACCCACTGGACTTCACCTTCGTTTGCCCGTCCGAACTGATCGCTCTGGACAACCGCATGTCCGAGTTCAAGGCTCGCAACGTTGAAGTGGTCGCTGTGTCGATCGACTCGCACTTCACCCACAACGCCTGGCGCAACACCCCGGTCAACAATGGCGGTATCGGCGAAGTTCGCTACACCATGGCTGCCGACATCAAGCAGGAAATCATGAAGGCCTACGACGTTCAGTCCGCTGACGGCGTGGCTTTCCGTGGCGCGTTCCTGATCGACGACAAAGGCGTTGTCCGTTCGCAGATCATCAACGACCTGCCGCTGGGCCGTAACATGGAAGAGCTCTTGGATTTGGAAACAGACTTTTGCGATTTTGGAGAAAGTCCTGAAGCCCGCCAAACACGCGGCATTTGGTCGCAGCCCGGTAAGTTTCATGA
>NZ_JBNNVQ010000075.1:0-28987 GCF_050280625.1 Pseudomonas sp. NPDC089569 | reverse complement strand
GTCAACGATAACGCGGGAAACCTGATGCCCCGCGTTATCGTTGACGACCATCGCGAGCGTGCTCGCTCCTACAGGGGAGGGGGTGGTTGTGGCGATATTTCGTACAGCAAGTTCAGCCTTTCCGAAGGCTCTATCCCTATCTTTTGCAGGACATTTCCTAGATCATTTCGCCCGCTTGCGCCTGGTAAAACCGCTGACTAGTCTCGGCCCGTCACTGCTCATCAGTGATCGGGTTTAGTAGCCCGGAACAATAGGCGCATAGCAATGCCAAGCTCATGTCCGGTGATTTTTGCCGCATGCAGAAAATGGTGGCTGTGCGTGGGGTGCCTTCGGGTGCACCGGTTTTTCCTATTGACCGGCCTACTAACCTGCGTACAGCCATCACCCAATCGTTTAGTAGGCGATAGGTGTCGGCTCCCATGTAGCAATAGGAGCATCACATGGAAAAATCCGTACCCGATCCACCACCCGAAAACCCCACCAACGAATCCGTCACCGACGACCTGCTTCGAGATCGATCAGCGCTGTACCGCGCCATTGATTTCTACCTCACGGGCGACCAGCCCGCGCCCCCCGATGAACTGCGCTTCTACAACGTCAGCAAGGACGTGAGCTTCGAAGACACCCAACTGTATGTCGCCGACCTGCTGCGCTGTGCGTCGGTCACGGCCTATCAGTGTGGTGACCACCTCAAGGGGGCCGACCGGGCGATGGTGTACTCGATCTGGCATTTGCTGGAGATTGCCAAGGCGATGGTCGATCACTCCATTGAGTGTTTGGGGATGAAGAAGGGGGTAGGTCAGTGATACCGCTGTTCGCGGGCTAGCCTCGCTCCTACGAGAGCACCTCCGCAGACTGGACCGGCGGATGGGAACAATGTGGCGGGCTGCCAGTCCAACGCACAGTTTTTGCCGCCCGTCTGCCGGGCGGTTTTTCATTGAGGGGGTCTGGATGAAGATTTCACGCGGTTTTGCATTGGCTTCTTTGTTGACCCTGGCCGCCGGTCCGGTCTTCGCGCAGTTCAGCCTGGGTGATGCAGCCAATGCCATTGCGGGGATGAAAGGCAGCGATGAGGAGACGGATGCAGCGCCGACGCCGCAGACGGCGGACCTGCTGAGTGAACTCAGCCAGTTGAACGTAACGCCGCAACAGGCCATCGGTGGCACTGCCGCGATGCTGGGGCTGGCGAAGAACCAGTTGAGTTCGACCGACTATTCGGAGCTGGCCAAAAGCGTGCCGGGGATCGACGCGCTGTCCGGCGGCGGTCAATTGGGTGCCATTGTCGGTTTGATCGGCGCCGGCGGGAAGGCGGCCGGGCTGGACAATGCCCTGGGCAACGTCAAGGACGGCAATGACCTGAACAACGCATTCAGCACCCTGGGCATGGACACCGGCATGGTCGGCCTGTTCGCCCCGGTGATCCTGCAGTTCCTCGGTCAGCAGGGCGTCACCGGTGGGCTGCTGCAAAGCCTGGGTGGCATCTGGGGCACCGGCACCGGTATCGGCACCGCCGGCAGTTGATCAACGGCGTTCGGCGCGCAAGGCGTCGATACGGCGGTCTTTCTCGGTCCAGAGCTGGTTGACCCAGTTCTGGATCTGTTCACGAAACAGCGGATCGTTTTCGTAATCGCCCTGCCACAGCGCCGGGTCGAGTTCGCGGGTGTGGATATCGATGATCACCCTGGGCACGTTGCCGCTGATCAAATCCCAGAACCCCGGAATTTTTCCCTGTGGATAAACCACGGTCACGTCGAGGATCGCGTCCAGCTGTTCGCCCATCGCCGCCAATACGAAGGCCACGCCACCGGCCTTGGGCTTGAGCAGGTGAGTGAAGGGCGATTGCTGTTGAACGCGTTTGGCGGCGGTGAAGCGGGTGCCTTCCAGATAATTGACCACCGTGACCGGCTGACGCTTGAACAGCTCGCACGCGGCCTTGGTGATTTCCAGATCCTTGCCGGCCAGTTCCGGGTGTTTGGCCAGAAAGGCCTTGGTGTAGCGCTTCATGAAGGGGTAATCCAGCGCCCACCACGCCAGGCCCAGGAACGGCACCCAGATCAGCTCTTTCTTGAGGAAGAACTTGAAGAACGGTGTGCGGCGGTTGAGGGTCTGGATCAGCGCCGGGATATCGACCCAGGACTGATGGTTGCTGATGACGAGGTATGAGGTGTCGCGGCGCAGATCATCACCGCCGCGGATGTCCCATTGGGTGGGAATGCACAGGCGGAAGATCAATTTGTCGATTTCCGACCAGGTTTCGGCGATCCACATCACCGCGTGGGACGCGACATCGCGAAAACGGCCCGACAGGACCAGTTTGAGCAAGGCAAACACCATCAGCGGCCCGATCAGGACCAGGGTGTTGAGCAACAGCAGCAGGGTGACGAGACAGCCGGTGAGCAGGCGGCGCATAAGCGACTCTTGAAAGCGTGTGGGCGCGCCATGATAAGCAGCTTCGGGCGACAGGCCAAATCGGCGGATGACGAATGTTTCACTTTGAGTGCGATAGGTTGGGCGGGTATTGATCGTTCCCACGCTCCTGCGTGGGAATGCCTCAAGGGACGCTCCGCGTTCCAGCCACGCTGCCGATTTTTGTTCAGGTACCGATGGGACGCAGAGCGTCCCGGGCTGCATTCCCACGCAGAGCGTGGGAACGATCAGGTAAACAACGGTCTAAAATCCCGCTGCTCATCTCTCAAGGACAAGGATCACGTGAAACACTTCCTCGCTCTGCTGTCCCTCGTCGCCCTGCCCATCATGGCCGCTGAACCCACCCTGTACGGGCGCTACGAATACATCGCCCTGCCGGAAATCGGTGGCGCCGTGCTCAAGGCCAAAATGGACACCGGCGCCCTGACCGCATCGCTGTCGGCCAAGGACATCGAAACCTTCACCCGCGATGGCGAAGAGTGGGTGCGTTTCCGCCTGGCCACCGAAGGTGCGAGCAATAAAGTCTTCGAACACAAGGTGGCGCGGATCAGCAAGATCAAGACCCGTTCCGAAGAGAGTGACGACGATCAGGAAGTGGTTGCGCCCTCCAAGCGCCCGGTGGTCGACCTGGAATTGTGCCTGGGCAACGTCAAGCGGACCGTGGAGGTCAACCTGACTGACCGCAGCAGCTTCAACTATCCGTTGCTGATTGGGGCCAAGGCCTTGCGAGAGTTTGGGGCGGCGGTGAACCCGGCGCGGCGGTTTACGGCGGATAAGCCGGACTGCTGATCTGAGCGTTGTGTTTCGCCAGTAAACACGCGTCATCGTTGACGACCATCGCGAGCGTGCTCGCTCCTACAGAAGCAGCATCATTCCCTGTAGGAGCGAGCATGCTCGCGATGCACTCAAGAACATCGCGGGGCATCAGACACCCCGCGTTATCGTTGACGACCTTCGCGAGCGTGCTCGCTCCTACAGTGGATCGCATTCCATGTTGGAGCGAGCATTAAAGGCTTAAACCTTCGGCATCGTCGCCAGCATCGAAGGCCGCTGGCTCACTTCGAAATACCACGCCGCCAGTTGCGCATTGGCGCTGCGCCAGTCCAGGTCCGGGTGGCGCAGGTCCAGGTAACCCAGGGCACACGCCACGCTGATGGCCGCCACGTCGAAGTGGCTGGTCAGTTCGGCGATGGCGTCTTTTTCCAGCAGGGCCAGGGCGCGGCGGATTTTGTCGCGTTGGCCGTCGAGGTATTCATCCCAGTGTTTTTCCGGGGCGCGCAGGGCGACTTCGTAGCGCACCAGTACGGCGGCATCCATGATCCCGTCGGCCAGCGAGGCCAGGGTCAGGCGGCGCCAGCGGGCGGAGCCTTCGCGGGGGATCAGCGGGTTGCCGACGTGCTGGTGGTCGAGGTAGTCGAGGATCACGCGGCTGTCGTGGATGACGCTGCCGTCGGCCAGGCGCAGGGCGGGGATTTTGCTCAGCGGGTTGTCATCGATCAATGCAGCATCGGGTGCGACCGGGGTGAGTACGCAATTTTGCAGGGCCACGCGGTTCTGTTGACCGGTTTCGTGCAACAGCACCATGACTTTGCGGACGAAGGGGGAAAGGGGGTTGTGGTACAGGGTCATGCTTGGGGTGGACATGGCGACGTCTCAGTCGGTGGCGGTGTCGGGCAGCATAACGCGTTAAACGGAACCCCTGTAGGAGCGAGCATGCTCGCGATGGTCGTCAACGATAACGCGGGATGTCTGAATGCCCGCGTTGTCTGGGTCACCATCGCGAGCGTGCTCGCTCCTACATTGAGGGGAGGTTACTGGCGTTGCAGCAGGCCACGCAGGGCGAGGAACGCTGGAATGCCCAGCCCCAGCCAGCTCAAGGCATCCCACACGCCATCGCCGAGCAGCGCGGAAAACAGTCCCGCGGCGCTGAACAAGGCGATGACGATGGGGGTGGCGAAGACTTTCCAGAAATTCGACTGCCGGGGCTTCATGCCGCGCTCTCCGCTTTTTCCAGCACAGGTTTCGCGGCCTTGCGCCGCACCACCCACAGATACACGCCGCTGCCCAGCACGATGATGGTCAGCACGTCCAGGGTCGCCCAGAGGATCTTCATCGGCATGCCGCCGTAATCGCCGAAATGCAGCGGTTGCGACATGCCCATGGCGTCCATGTACCACGGGCGTTCGGCCACGGCGGTGACTTCAAGCGTACTGGCGTCGATCAAGACCGGCGTCAGCAGGTGCGAGGTCAGGTGGGTGCTGCCTTTCATGAACACCGCGTAATGGTGCTCACTGGAAAACCGCGTGCCGGGGAAGGCAATGAAGTCGGGCTGCATGTCCGGTGCGACTTCACGGGCGATATCGAGTAAACGGCTGGCGGGCGCCACGTGCGTCAGCGGCGGTGCGTCGCGGTAGGGCGCAATCATCGCGTTCAAGGTGTCGTTACGCCAGGCGGCAATGATCAGGTCGGCACAGGCGCTGATCACGCCGGTCACGCCGACCACCAACGCCCAGGTCAGCGTCACCACGCCGATCAGGTTATGCAGGTCGAGCCAGCGCAGGCGGGTGGATTTGTCCTGGCGCACGGTGGCGAATTTCAGGCGGCGCATGAACGGCAGGTACAGCACGGTGCCCGAGATAATCGCGATGACGAACAGCAGGCCCATGAAGGCCAGCAAAAGCTTGCCGGGCAGCCCGGCGAACATGTCCACGTGCAGGCGTAACAGAGTCAGCGTGAGGCCGCCGTTGGCCGATGGCGTTTCCAGTGCTTCGCCGGTGCGGGCGTCGAGCATGAAGGTATGGGACGAGTTCGGCTCGGTGCCGGCGGTCGCCGCCATGATGGTCAGCACGGCATTGGGTTCGTCGTCTTCGAAGCCGAAATATTGCAGAACTTCACCGGGGCGATGACGTTCGGCCGCCTGCACCAGTTGCTGCAAATCCAGGCGCGGCGTGTCCGCCGGCATTGCCTTCACTTCAGGCGCATCGCCCAGCAGGTGATCGATTTCGTGATGAAAGATCAACGGCAGGCCGGTCAGTGCCAGCAGCAACAGAAACACCGTACAAATCAGGCTGGTCCAGGTGTGGACAAAGGACCAGCGGCGAATTGTTTTACTTTTCATTTCATGGCCTTCAGAAATACCAAAGCCGTCCTTGAAGGACGGCCCGGGTACTGGACGTGTCAGCTCAAACCCTTACCACTTGTAGGTGGCACTGGCGACGACGCTGCGTTCGTCGCCGTAGTAGCAGTAGAAACTGTCGCAGGTGGAGATGTAGTCCTTGTTGAACAGGTTGGTCGCGTTGACCGCCAGCGACGCGCCTTTGAGGCTGTTGTCCAGGCGGCCGAGGTCGTAATGAACCACGCCGTCGAACACGGTATAGGCATTGGCCTTGCCCAGCTCGGTGTTGGCCTGGTCGCCGTAGGTGTTGCCGGTGTAGCGAACGCCACCGCCGATGCCGAAGCCGTCCAGAACGCCGTTGTGCCAGGTGTAATCGGCCCACATCGAGGCTTGCTGCTCAGGCATCAGTTGCAGGCGGTTGCCCTTGAACGCGCCATCCTGCACTTCGGACTTGGCCAGGGTGTAGGCGGCGGTGAGCTTGAGGTTTTCGGTC
The DNA here is from genome assembly GCF_050280625.1 of Pseudomonas sp. NPDC089569. Classification (NCBI taxonomy): domain Bacteria; kingdom Pseudomonadati; phylum Pseudomonadota; class Gammaproteobacteria; order Pseudomonadales; family Pseudomonadaceae; genus Pseudomonas; species Pseudomonas sp. NPDC089569. The sequence goes on along the minus strand of NZ_JBNNVQ010000075.1, from coordinate 22,952 downwards.
ACGTCGGAAACCGCTTCCAGTTCCAGGCCTTTGACTTTCACTTCGCCGGTCTGGCTGGTCACCGGAATACCGTCGATGTTGTTGGTGACGGAGACGTTTTTCTGGGTCAGGTCATACACCGCGGCGGTCAGCAGGGTGCTGCTGCCCGGTGGCTGGTATTTGATACCCAGTTCCCACTGCTTGCCTTCGGTCGGCTTGAACGAGTCGGTGGCGGAGGTATCGGCGTTACTCGCCGGCTGGAACGATTCGGCGTAGGACAGGTACGGCACGAAGCCGGAGTCGAACACGTAGCTGATCGCCGCGTTGCCGCTGAAGTTCTTGTTGCGGTCGGTGTTGGTGGCATCGCCCTTGTTGAAGAATTCGGTGCTGGTGTGCACCCAATCCTCACGGCCACCCAGGGTCAGGCGCCATTGATCCAGGGCCATCTGGTCCTGGACGTACAGGCCGGTCTGGTAGGTCTTCTGGTTGTAGTCGTAGAAGGCCGACGAGCGCGGCGGACGCACGATTGGCAGGCCGTAGATCGGGTTGTTGACGTTGGTGGTCAGGCCGTCACCGAAGATCGAGGTGTAGGTGGTGTCGGTGCGCTGGTGATCCAGGCCGAGCAGCAGGGTGTGGCGAATGTCGCCGGTGGCAAAGTCGCCCTGCAGGTTGTTGTCCACGGCAATCTGGCCGATGTCTTCGTCGGTCGAGGTGCTGGTACGGCCAACGTTGCCGTTGGCATCGACCTGGGTGAACGGATAGGCACCCGGCGTGAGCGCCTGGAAGGACAGCTCCGATTTGGTGTAGCGCAGGTTCTGGCGGAACTGCCAAACGTCGTTCAAGCGATGTTCGAAGGCATAGCCCAGTGCGTAGTAAGTGCGGTCGTAGAATTCCCAGTCCGGGTCGCCCAGGTTTTTGTGGTGGGAAATTTCGCCCAGTGGCGAGTGAATCCGGGTGCCCTGGATCGGACGGAACTGGCTGGTGATGCCGGTATCGTCACGGGTGAATTGCGTGAGCAGGGTGAGGCTGGTGTCTTCGTCGATGTTCCAGGTCAAGCTCGGCGCGATGTTGTAGCGCTTGTCGTCGATGTGGTCGATGGGCGTGCCGCCATCGCGCACGACGCCGCTGAGGCCGTACAGGAACTGACCTTCGTCATCGATCTTGCCGGTGCTGGCGAAGTTGATCTGGCGATGATTGTCGCTGCCGTATTGCAGTTGGACTTCATTGCTGGCCTCGGCGCTGGGACGGCGGCTGACCATGTCCAGCAGGCCGCCCGGTGGGGTCTGGCCGTACACGGACGACGCCGGGCCGCGCAGCACGGCGAGACGGTCGAGGTTCCAGGTTTCCAGTTTCGGGTTGGCGTACACGCCTTTTGGCAACGGCAGGCCGTCGAGGAATTGGGTCGGCTCGAAACCGCGCACGCGCAACCAGTCGGCACGGGTATCGCTGCCGAAACTGGCGCCGGTGGTGCCTGGCACGTAGCGCACGGCGTCGTCGAGGGTGTGGGCGTTACGGTCGTCCAGTTGCTCGCGGGTCACCACCGTAATCGAGCGAGGGGCTTCGACCAGGGCGGTATCGGTCTTGGTGCCGGCGGCGGTGCGCTTGGCCACATAGCCTTGCACCGGGCCCCAGGCGCTTTCAGTGTTTTCTGCGGCGATCACGCTGGTCGCCGGCAGGTCCACCACGCCTTCGGGCACGGCTACCAGGGTGTAGGTGCCTGTGCTGCTCTGTTCCAGTTGCAGGCCGGTGCCGCGCAAGGCTTCGCGCAGGGCGCCGGCAGCGTCGTATTGGCCTTTGACAGGATTGGACGTCTTGCCCGCCGCCAGCGATGGGTTCAACGACAGCGGCAGGCCGGCCTGGCTGGCGATCTGATTCAGGGTGCTGGCCAGTGGCGCGGCCGGCAGGTTGTAGGCACGAACGCTGGACGCCTGTTCGGCGGCAATCAGTTGGCTGCTGGCCAACGGCGTGCAAAGGGCAATGGCGACCGCCAGCAAACTGGGGCGCAGGAAGGTGTCTAGCGAACGGGACATGCAACGGCTCCTGAAAGGGAATACTTCTCAATTGCCTGTGTGCCGGACGAGAATCAAAAAGTGATAGGGCTGGATGAAAATAATTTTTATTCAGTGAGTTTTCATGATTTTGCTGTAGGAGCGAGGCTTGCCCGCGAAGAGGCCGCCAGCTTCACAAAAAATTCCCGAACCCTGACAGATGAGGCGTCTGATACGACGCCTTCGCGGGCAAGCCTCGCTCCTACAGCTCAGGCGTCGCACCAGACACCACAATTGTCAGGGCTTGGCATCGGCCTTCGGCGCCACCGTCACCCACCATTGCGTGTGATGTTCGATCTGCACCGGCAGGGTCGGCAGCAGGGCGGTCAAGGCCAGTTGGGTGTCGTGCAGCGGGAAGCTGCCGGTAATGCGCAGGTCGGCGACTTGCGGTGCCACGCCCAGGTAGCCGCGACGATAGCGGCCCAGTTCGTGAACCAGGTCTTCGAGGCGCACGTTGTCCACCACCAGCATGCCGCGGGTCCAGGCATCGGCGCCGACATTGAGCGCGGTAATTGGGCCCAGGTCATCGTTGCGGATCATCACTTGCTGGCCTTCGCGCAGAATCTGTTCGTCAGGGTTCGATTGCGCATGGGCCGCCGCCGCCGACTGCAACACGCTCAATCGCGTGCCCGTTTCTTCACGCTTGACCAGGAATCGCGTGCCCAATGCGCGCATGCGGCCTTCGCGGGTCTCGACGATAAACGGACGGTCATCGCCATGACCGGTTTCAACGAGGATTTCCCCTTCCTGCAGGACGATCAGCCGCTGCTTCTCATCGAAGCGCACGTCCAGGGCACTGTGGGTGTTGAGGTTGATCAGCGTGCCGTCGCTCAGGCGCAGGGTGCGCTGTTCGCCGGTGGCGGTGCGCTGGTCGGCCAGCCAATAGTCGACCGGCAGATAACGATCGCCGACAAACAACGCCAGGCCGATCACGGCCACCACGCTGGCCAGGCCATTGCCGAGCTTGCGCACCCGGCGACGAATGCCTTCGCGCGATTGCAGCAGGGCGGTGCGGGCTGGGCCGCTGGCGACACTGAAGCGCTGGTCGAGCATGCCCAGCTGGCGCCAGGCGCGTGCATGTTCTTCGTGGGCGGCGTGCCATTGGGCGAACGCTTCGCGCTCCACCGGGTTGCCGGAATCCAGGGACAATTGCCAGGCGATGGCGGCATCGAGCACCCGTGCCGACACCGGCTTGGAGCTGACCGGCGTCATGTCGGTTCTCCATACAGGGCGATGTAGCACTGGCGGATGCCCTGGGCCAGGTATTGGCGCACGCGGGGCACCGATACGCCCAGGCGCTCGGCGATTTCGGCATGGCCCATGCCATCGAGGCGGTTGTAGAGAAACGCCGCCCGGGCCTTGCTGGACAGCTTGCCCAGCAGGCGATCGATGTTCTTCAAGTCTTCCAGGATCATTTGCTGTTCTTCCACCGAGGGTTGCTCGGCTTCGGGAATCAGCATCAGTTCGGCCAGATAAGCCTGTTCCAGCGCGGCGCGGCGGAAATAGTCGAACAGCAGGCCTTTGGCAATCGCCACCAAAAAGGCGCGTGGTTCGCGCGGCTCCTTGAGTTCCTCACGACCCAGCAAGCGCACGAAGGTGTCCTGGCTCAGGTCTTCGGCCCGCTGCGGGCAGGTGACGTTGCGACGAAGCCAGGCCAACAGCCATCCGCGATGATCGCGATACAACGCACCAACGAGCTCACTTTGAGGGCTTGGGACTGACGACACGCAGCATCACCGATTGGGAAATGTTAACTAACGAGAATTGTTCGCGATTGTGTCAGAGGTGCTGGAGGTTAGCAAATGGCCACTGGTCGGGAGGTTTTTCAGATGGACCGCGTTATCGTTCCTTCGCCTGTAGGAGCGAGGCTTGCCCGCGAACCAGGCGCCGCGGTGTACCTGCTGCACCGCGTTATCGTTCTTCGCGGGCAAGCCTCGCTCCTACGAAGGCGTCGGAACAGGTTCAGAAGGACGGTGTTTGCTGCCGACGCCGCCACTGGCCCAGCCGCTGTTGCAGATTCAACGGGCTGTGGATCTGCTGCTGCCGTGCCCGGCTGAACAGGATCAACGCCAGCTCGGCGGTGGCCATCGCATCGGCGCTGGCGTTGTGGCGTTCGAAGACCTGCAGCTTGAACCAGTCGATCCAATCGTCCAGGCCAGCCTCACGGAGGCTGGCCTGGGGGCACAACAGGGGGGCCATGTCCGCCACGTCCAGAAAGGCATGCTGCAACTTGTAGCCCAGATGATCCTTGAGGGCGCGTCCCAGCATGTTCTGGTCGAACGGTGCATGGAAGGCCAGCAGTGGGCTGTCGCCGACGAACTCCATGAACTCGATCAGCGCCCGGACCGGATCGCTGCCGGCGGCAATCGCACTGGGCCCAAGCCCATGGATCAGCACACTGGGGCCCAGTTTGAGTTCGGCGCATTGCAAGGTGCGCTCGAATTGCTGGCTGAAGTCGATGGCGCCGTCTTCGATCACCACGGCACCGATGGACAGCACCCGGTCCTTGTGCAGGTTAAGGCCGGTGGTTTCCAGATCGAGCACGACCCAGCGTTGTTCGCGCAGGCTGCATTCGCTCAGCCTGGAAGCCGCCGGCAATCGCTGCAGGCGCTGTTGCAGCTCCGCCGGCAGGGTCGGGCCGGCAGGACGCAGCCATGAAAACAGGTTCATAACTGATACCGCAGGGTCAGGCTGCTTTGCAGGCGTTGTGACTGGCGCAGGGACTCGCGCAGGATGCGCCGATCCAGATGATTGAGGCTGTCTGGATCGACCCGGTTGGAGTAGGGCAGGTTCTCCCGGGTCTGTATCTGATGCTGCTGCATGCGGGTTTGCTGGATGAAGTGATAGGCCTCTTCATACGCTGCGCCGTCCAGCGGTTCGATGATCTCTTTGGCGACCAACTGGCGAAAACGCTCCAGCGTGTTGTTGGCCTCGATGCCATGGGCCAGGGCCAGCAATCGCGCGCCGTCGACAAAGGGCGCCAGACCCTGTGTCTTCAAGTCCAGGGTGGCTTTCTCGCCGTTTTTGCGTGCCAGCACGAATTCGCGGAAGCGTCCCACAGGCGGGCGATTGCGCAACGCGTTCTCGGCCATCATGCGCTGGAACAGGCGATTGTCGCCGACCTGGTCGAGAATCCCGCGACGCAACTGTTCGCAGGCCTGTTCGCTACCCCAGACCACGCGCAAATCGAAGTAAATGCTCGAACCCAACAGGTTCTCCGGCGTGGCTTCACGAATGAATGCCGCAAAGCGACGGGCCCACTCGACCCGGGACAGGCACAGCTCGGGGTTGCCGGCCATGATGTTGCCTTTGCACAAGGTGAAGCCGCACAGCGCCAGGTTCTGGTTGACCTGATGGGCGATGGGCAGCAATTTGCCGCGAATTTCCGCGGCGTGCACCGCATCGCGCGCTTCGAACAGGATGCCGTTGTCCTGATCGGTGTGCAGCGTCTGCTCGCGACGGCCTTCACTGCCGAAACACAGCCAGCTGAACGGCACGCCGGGGTCGCCCTTTTCGGCCAGGGTCAGTTCGATCACCCGGCACACGGTGTGATCGTTGAGCAAAGTAATGATGTGGGTGATCTGGGTAGAAGAGGCACCATGGGCCAGCATGCGCTCGACCAGTTGGCCGATCTCGCCACGGATCGACACCAGGTTTTCCACACGCTGGGCACTGCGGATGGTGCGCGCCAGGTGCACCAGATCGACCCGTTGCAGGGAGAACAGATCGCGTTCGGACACCACGCCGCACAAGCGTTGATCCTTGACCAGGCAGACGTGGGCGATATGCCGCTCGGTCATGGCAATCGCCGCATCGAAGGCGCTGTGGTCAGGCGTCAGGTAAAACGGCGCCTGGGTCATGTGCTGCTCGATGGCCTGGCTGAAATCGCCCGTGCCGTTGGCCACCACCTGGCGCAAATCGCGCAGGGTGAAAATCCCCAGCGGCGCCTTGAGTTCGTCGACCACCACAATGCTGCCGACCTGCTGTTCATGCATCAGGGTCACGGCCTCGCGCAGAGGCGTTTGCGGGCTGCACGTCACCGGATGGCGCATGGCCAACTCACCCAGGCGGGTGTTGATCGAATACTGGGTGCCCAGGGTTTCCACGGCCTTTTGTTGCACTTGCTGGTTGACCTGATCCAGCAGGCTGCTGACACAACGCAAGGCGAAGTTGCGGAAGGTTTCCGACAGCGAGAACAGGCGGATGAACGCCGGCTTGTTCAGTTGCAGGCAAAAGGTGTCTTCGCCGGCCAGGTGTTCGGTGCGGGTCGCTCGTTCACCTTGCAGCGCCGCGAGAGGGAAACATTCGCCCGTGGTGATTTCGAACACCGTTTCGGTGCCGCCCTTGGCCGAATGCGGGCGCTCGCCCACGACGCGCCCCTGCTTAACGATGTAGAAGTGTTCGACCGGGCCGTCGGCGGGCTTGATGATGCTCTCGCCGCACGCATAAAACCGCAGCTGGCATTGCTCGACCAGATATGCCAGTTGAGCGTGTTCCATCTGATTGAAGGGCGGAAAACGCTGAAGGAATTGCAAAGTGCCCTGGATGTTCTGCAACACCGCGGTTTTCCCTGCCTGTAGGAAGGCGTCCGCTTTACTCATAACCATTACCGCAGTCTTTTTTGGAGTTGTTGTCGTCGGATGACTCGGCCATGGTCGACCCCGGCGGCCGGAGTGCCCATTGGACGTAAGTCTAGGTGCAATGAAATGTCGGAAAAAACCCACGCATTTGAGAGAAAAACCTCTCGATCTGGCTCTTGGAAAAGTATCCGACGAAGTGCACATTGAAGTTCTGCCGCAGCGATGTCTCACCACTGTGCCCGGGAACTGAAAAGAACATGTAGAGAACGCCATGTCCGACCACGATATCTTGAGTGATGCCGAGCGCGAGGCGCTCAGTGCCGTCATGCTGGAGCCCGATTTGCCGTATCAACGGGTGCTGATCGTCGATGACGATAAAGAAGCCCGGGAGCTGCTCTCGGAAATCCTCTCGCTGGACGGCATTCGCTGCGTGACAGCGGCCAGTGGCGAAACTGCACTCAAAATGCTGGTGGCGGAGGCGGAGATCAGGAAGCCTTCGATCGGTCTGCTGATCACCGATTTGCGCATGGGCCATGTGGATGGTCTGGAGCTGATTCGCCAGGTACGGGAAACCGTGCGGGCGGCGCTGCCGATCATCATCGTTTCCGGTGATGCCGATGTGAAGGACGCCATCGCGGCCATGCATCTGAGCGTGGTGGATTTTCTGCTCAAGCCCATCGATACCGGCAAGTTGCTGGGGCTGGTCCGGCATGAGCTGGGGATGGGGCCTTGAGTCTGGTATTACGATGTCGTCTGTTCTATCGCCTTCGCGGGCAAGCCTCGCTCCTACGGTAATGTTTTGTATGGGAAATTGCGAACGACGCAAAAACTGTAGGAGCGAGCGGTGCGGCGACCCGACTTGCCCGCGAAGGCAGCACCACGAATCCCAAGCGAACAAAAAAAGCCCTGATCTTTCGATCAGGGCTTTTTCATGTCCGGCGTTATCGCTGGGTTACAGGCCGTTGGCAGCCTTGAACTGGCGACGACGACGGTGCAGAACCGGCTCGGTGTAGCCGTTCGGCTGCTTGGTGCCTTCGATCACCAGTTCGACCGCAGCCTGGAAGGCGATGTTGCTGTCGAAGTCCGGTGCCAATGGGCGGTACAGCGGGTCATTGGCATTCTGACGGTCAACCACCGGCGCCATGCGCTTGAGGCTTTCCATGACCTGGTCTTGGGTGACGATGCCGTGGCGCAGCCAGTTGGCGATGTGCTGGCTGGAAATACGCAGCGTGGCACGGTCTTCCATCAGGCCGACGTCGTTGATGTCCGGCACTTTCGAACAGCCGACGCCCTGGTCGATCCAACGCACCACGTAACCGAGAATGCCCTGGCTGTTGTTGTCCAGTTCGTTCTTGATCTGCTCGGCGCTCCACTGCGGGTTCACCGCCAGCGGGATGGTCAGGATGTCGTCCACCGAAGCGTGGGCACGCTTGGCCAGTTCGGCCTGACGGGCGAACACGTCAACCTTGTGGTAGTGCAGCGCGTGCAGCGCAGCGGCGGTCGGCGACGGTACCCAGGCGGTGTTGGCGCCGGCCAGCGGGTGAGCGACTTTCTGTTCGAGCATCGCCGCCATCAGGTCGGGCATGGCCCACATGCCTTTACCGATCTGCGCGCGACCTTGCAGGCCGGTGCTCAGACCGATATCGACGTTGGAGTTCTCATACGCGCCGATCCATTTCTCAGCCTTCATGTCCGCCTTGCGCACCATCGGGCCGGCTTCCATGGAGGTGTGGATTTCATCGCCCGTGCGGTCGAGGAAACCGGTGTTGATGAACACCACGCGCTCGCTCGCCGCCTTGATGCAGGCCTTGAGGTTGACCGTTGTACGGCGCTCCTCATCCATGATCCCGACCTTGAGGGTGTTGCGCGCCAGACCCAGCACATCTTCGATGCGACCGAACAGCTCGTTGGTGAACGCGGCTTCTTCGGGGCCGTGCATTTTCGGTTTGACGATGTAGACCGAACCGGTACGGGTGTTTTTGCGCGAGGTGTTGCCGTTCAGGTTGTGCATCGCTGCCAGAACGGTCACCAGGCCATCGAGAATGCCTTCCGGCACTTCATTGCCATGACTGTCGAGGATCGCATCGATGGTCATCAGGTGACCGACGTTGCGCACGAACAACAGCGAGCGACCGTGCAGGCTCAGTTCGCTGCCGTCGACCGCGGTGTAGGTACGGTCGGCGTTCATGGTACGGGTAAAGGTCTTGCCGCCCTTGGCGACTTCTTCCGACAGGTCGCCCTTCATCAGGCCGAGCCAGTTGCGGTAGATCACCACCTTGTCGTCGGCATCGACGGCAGCGACGGAGTCTTCGCAGTCCATGATGGTGGTCAGTGCGGCTTCCATCAGGACGTCTTTGACGCCGGCGGCGTCGGTCTGGCCGACAGGGGTGGAGGCATCGATCTGGATTTCGAAATGCAGACCGTTGTGTTTCAGCAGGACGGCGGTCGGGGCAGACGCATCGCCCTGGAAACCGATCAGCTGTGCATCGTCGCGCAGGCCGGTGTTGCTGCCACCCTTGAGGGCGACGACCAGTTTGCGATCAACGATTTTGTAGGCGGTGGAATCGACGTGGGAGCCGGCAGCCAATGGCGCTGCTTCGTCGAGGAAGGCGCGAGCGAAGGCGATGACCTTGTCGCCGCGAACCTTGTTGTAGCCTTTGCCCTTCTCCGCGCCACCGGCTTCGCTGATGGCGTCGGTGCCGTAGAGTGCGTCGTACAGCGAACCCCAGCGAGCGTTCGAAGCGTTGAGGGCGAAGCGGGCGTTCATCACCGGTACGACGAGTTGCGGACCGGCCATGCGGGCGATTTCTTCATCGACGTTTTGTGTCGTTGCCTGGAAATCGGCCGCTTCTGGCAGCAGATAACCGATGTCTTGCAGAAAGGCTTTATAGGCCACGGCGTCGTGTGCTTGACCGGCACGGGATTGGTGCCAGCCATCGATACGCGCCTGGAAATCATCGCGTTTGGCGAGTAGGGCTTTGTTCTTCGGAGCCAGGTCATGGATGACCTTGTCGGCACCGGCCCAGAATGCGTCGGCGGTGAGGCCGGTTCCGGGAATGGCTTCGTTGTTCACGAAGTCGAACAGGACTTTGGCGACCTGCAGGCCACCGACTTGAACGTGTTCAGTCATTGCTTGCCTCACTCTGCTCAGCTATTTCGCTTTTTCAGCTCTTGAATTTAACAATGAAGCCATTGGCATTTAAACCACAAACCCTGCGACCAGTACATGCCATTTCTGACGGCTGGGTTGGGACCAATCAACGGCTTGAGGCCTTGCTGACGGGGCTTTCAGGGATGCGAGCGTGCCTGTGGCAGACATCGATCCAACGTTATGTAGTGCGCGCTGCGGCATACTACATGATGATTTGCGCTTGTGAAAATCAGACTAATTACGTCGTTCTGCGACCCCGTGACGCATTGCAGTCACGTCGGGGATCGGGATGTTCTCAAAAAACCATAAGATTGTTCCAGCTAAATATAAAAAGTTGTACACGATTTGCGATGAGCAGTTAGATTGGTGGCGTGCCATTCGCGGGCGAGCCTCGCTCCTACAGGCGAAAGCGTCAGTCGTTCCACCACATAACCGCCCCCTGCCTATACTTGTTTTTCCATAACAAAAGTCGTGAACAGGGGGCTGCGCCATGGACCATCTCGTACTCACCGTTTTCGCTCCGGACAAGCCAGGACAGGTCGAGCGCATTGCCCAATGCATTGCCGAGCAGGGCGGCAACTGGCTGGAAAGCCGCATGTCGCGCATGGCCGGGCAATTTGCCGGGATTCTTCGGGTGGGCGTACCGGCCGAGGCCTACGATGCCTTGGTCGATGCCCTGCAAGGTCTGTCTGCCCAGGGCATCCGTGTGTTGATTGCCGAAAGCAGCATCGAGCAATCCTGCACCTGGAAACCGATAGCCATGGAGTTGGTGGGCAATGACCGGCCCGGGATCGTGCGAGACATCACCCGGTTGCTGAGCGAGCAGGGCGTCAACCTGGAACGATTGGTGACTGAAGTGCGGCCGGCACCCATGAGCAGTGAGCCGCTGTTTCACGCCGATGCGATCCTGGCGGTGCCGTTGACACTGTCGCTGGAGGTGCTGCAGTCGCGGCTGGAAACCCTGGCCGACGATTTGATGGTGGAACTGGTGCTGCGCAGCGAACCCTGATCGGGTTATCCAGTTAAAACGTGCATCGGCCTGTGGATAACCTGTAGAGACAGGCCGCCAGGCCAAGCTGGCCGGGGCTTTTCAAGGTTTGATCAAAAAATCGACAGCATTCAGTCACTTGCGCACAAACGGCGGGGATCACGCTGTGGATAACCTTGGGAAGGAACGATGCAGGCCACGAAAATCGTGGCCTGCACGGATTTGAGCGTTTTTTGATCAGTTGCGGCGACGCAGACTTATCCACGCATCGACGCTGTAAACCGCAAGGCCCGCCCAGATAAAGATGAATGCCAGCAAGGTGCTGGACGACAGGTGTTCACCAAACAGCAGGACGGCTTGCAGCAGCACCAGCGTGGGCGCCAGGTATTGGAGAAAGCCCAGGGTGGTGTAGGGCAGATGGCGTGCGGCGGCGTTGAAGCTGACCAATGGCACCAGTGTGACCGGGCCGGCAGCCACCAGCCACCAGGCCTCGGGCGTGGTCCAGAATTCGGCCTGGGCGCTGTGGGCGGTTGGATTGAGCAGCAGCCAGGCCATAGCGATGGGCACCAGCATCCAGGTTTCCACCACCAGACCCGGCAGCGCCTTGACCGGTGCCTGCTTGCGAATCAATCCGTAGAAACCGAACGACAGGGCCAGTACCAGCGACACCCACGGCAAGCTGCCGACCTGCCAGACCTGCTGCGCCACCCCAATGGTCGCCAGCCCCACGGCGACCCATTGCATGCGCCGCAGCCGCTCACCCAGGATCAGCATGCCCAGCAACACGTTCACCAGCGGGTTGATGTAGTAACCGAGGCTGGCTTCCAGCATGCGCCCGTTGTTCACCGACCACACATACGTCAGCCAGTTGGCCGCGATCAACGCACCGCTCAGGGCCAGGATCGCCAGGCGTCGCGGATTTTCCCGCAGTTCGCGCCACCAGCCCGGATGTTTCCAGACCATCAGCAACAAGGCACCGAACAGTGCCGACCAGATGACGCGATGGATGATGATCTCCACGGCGGGCACGCTGGCGATGGCCTTGAAGTAGAGCGGGAACAGTCCCCAGATGATGTAGGCGGTCAGGCCCAGAATGTACCCGCGACGCGGGTTGGCGGCTTGCATGCAAAGTCCTTGCTTAGGCAGCTAACAAAGAAGCGATTGTAGGGAGGTTTGCCGTTGCGTGTCCTGCGCAAATAAGTTTGGTCATTGTGAGAATGATTCATGTGGAAGCGAGCAGCCTGCTCCATGATCGTTCCCACGCTCTGCGTGGGAATGCCTCTACGGACGCTCCGCGTTCGCTTTTGAATGGGACGCGGAGCGTCCCTGGCTGCATTCCCACGCGGAGCGTGGGAACGATCAGCAGATGCCCCACATTCGAGATGTGTGTGGGTCAGAACAGCTTCAGGGGTTCTTCGTCGAGTGCCGCCAGTTGTTCGCGCAGTGCCAATACCTGATCACCCCAGTAGCGTTCGGTGCCGAACCACGGAAAGCTGCGCGGGAAGGCCGGGTCGTCCCAGCGGCGGGCCAGCCAGGCGCTGTAGTGCATCAGGCGCAAGGCGCGCAAGGGTTCGATCAGCGCCAGTTCCCGTGGATCGAAATCGTGGAATTCGTTGTAACCGTCCATCAACTCCGACAACTGGCCCAGGCAGGCCTGGCGGTCGCCGGCCAGCATCATCCAGATGTCCTGTACCGCCGGGCCCATGCGGCAGTCGTCGAGGTCGACGATGTGGAACATCTCGTCGCGGCACATCATGTTGCCGGGATGGCAGTCGCCGTGCATGCGGATGTTTTGATGTGGTGTATTGCTGTAGACCTCTTCCACGCGCTTGAGCAGGTCGCGAGCCACGGACTCGTAGGCCGGCAGCAGGCTACGCGGGACAAAGTCGCCTTCGAGCAGGGTCGTCAGTGAGTCATGACCGAAGTTCTTTACAGCCAAGGCTTCGCGATGCTCGAAGGGCCTGGTCGAGCCGACCGCGTGCAGGCGCCCGAGCAGTTGCCCCAGGCGATAAAGCTGATCGAGATTGCCCGGCTCCGGTGCGCGGCCGCCACGGCGGGGAAACAGGGTGAAGCGAAAGCCGTTGTGTTCATGCAGGGTCTCACCGTTGTGGATCAACGGCGCGACGACCGGCACCTCGCACCCGGCAAGTTCGAAGGTGAACTGGTGTTCTTCCAGGATCGCTTCGTCGGTCCAGCGCTGCGGACGGTAGAACTTGGCGATCAAGGGTTCGGCGTCTTCGATGCCGACCTGGTAGACGCGGTTCTCGTAGCTGTTGAGGGCAAGAACGCGGGCATCGCTCAAGAAACCGATGCTTTCGACGGCATCGAGCACGAGGTCTGGGGTGAGGGTTTCAAACGGGTGGGCCATGCTGACTCCTGCGCGCAGCAGGCTGCTGCGTCCGGCCAGGCATGGTAGCGCAGACAGGAGTAGATGGGGGTGACTGTTCTGGCGCCTTCGCGGGCAAGTCGGATCGCCGCACCGCTCGCTCCTACGGGCAAACGACCTGTAGGAGCGAGGCTTGCCCGCGAAAAGGGACCATCAGGCGCCGACGATCCCGCCATCTTCACGGCTAATGGCGATCACCGACGAACGCGGCTTGCCATCGGGCAGGTGCTCGGGGAAGGTCGAACCACCGTTTTCGCCTGGGTGTTGAATCCCGACAAACAGGGTTTTCTGATCAGGCGAGAAGCTGATCCCTGTCACCTCGCAACCGATCGGCCCGACCATGAACCGGCGTATTTCGCCCGTCGCCGGGTCGGCGCAGAGCATCTGGTTGTTGCCCATGCCGGCAAAGTCGCCGGTATTGCTGGTATCGCCGTCGGTGAGGATCCACAAACGGCCGGCCTTGTCGAAACCCAGGCCATCGGGGCTGTTGAACATGTTCTGCGGCGTGATGTTGGTTGAACCGCCCTTGGGCGTTCCGGCATGCACTTGCGGGTTGCCGGCCACCACGAACAAGTCCCAGGCAAAGGTGTGTGAAGCGTGATCGTCGTGGTCGGTGCGCCAGCGCAGGATTTGCCCGAATACGTTCTTCTCCCGTGGATTGGGCCCGCCGACGGGTTGCCCGTCATCGCCACGTTTGACGTTGTTGGTCAGGGTGCAATAGACCTGGCCGTCCCTGGGGCTTACGACAATCCATTCCGGACGATCCATGCGCGTGGCTTTCACCACGCTGGCGGCCAGTCGTGCGTGAATCAGTACTTGCGCCTGATCGGCAAAGCCGCTGCCGGCATCGATACCGTTTTTGCCGTGGGTCAACTCGATCCATTCGCCCTGGCCCTTGGGGTGATCGGCATTGCCGTCACCGGCATCGAAACGCGCCACATACAGGGTGCCGTGATCGAGAATGTCGCGATTGGCCTTGGGGTTCTTGTGGTCGATCTTGTCGCGGCTGACGAACTTGTAGATGAACTCGCCACGTTCATCGTCGCCCATGTACACCACCGCATGACCTTCGCCGGTTTCGGCCAGGGCGGCGTTCTCATGCTTGAAGCGACCCAGTGCCGTGCGTTTGACCGGGGTTGACTTGGGATCGAACGGATCGATCTCCACCACCCAGCCGTGACGGTTGAGTTCGTTGGGATTGCTGGCCAGGTCGAAACGTTTGTCATGCGGGTGCCAGTTAATTTCTTTACTGGTCGCCACCGCGCCGTAGCGTTTTTGCGCAGCGTCGAACTTCTGTTCGGCATTGCTGCTGCCGAAGCAGTCGGTGAAGTTCTCTTCGCAGGTCAGATAGGTGCCCCACGGCGTCTTGCCGTTGGCGCAGTTCTGGAAGGTGCCCAGAACGTGCTTGCCGTGCGGGTCGGCGCTGGTTTTGAGCAGTTCATGACCGGCGGCCGGACCGCTCATGCTGATGGGCGTGTTGCCGTGAATACGCCGGTTGTAGCGCGAGCCTTGAACGAACTGCCATTGGCCGTTCTTGCGCTGCACCTCGATCACCGACACGCCTTCGCTGGCCAGCGCCTTGCGCACCTCTTCTGCCGATTGCGGCATGCCGCCATGGGCGTAGAGGTAGCGATAGTTGGTGTATTCGTTGTTGATCACCATCAGCGCCCGGTCTCTTTCACCGGGAAACTCGAACAGGCTCATGCCGTCATTGTTGTCGCCGAACTGGACCTCCTGATGCTCGGCGCTGCCGTTGCCGCTGGGGTCGAACGCCGGGCCATCCTTGTGCAGAGGCTGGCCCCAACTGATCAGCACGGAAGACTTGTAGCCCGGGGGCAGGGTAATGGTGTCGCTGGTGGCAGCCGCAATGCTCTGGAAGCCCAACAGTTGACTGTTGCCGGCGCTGACACTGGCGGCCAGCACGCTGCGGCTCAGCAAACTGCCGCCCATGAACATTGCCGCGCCGCACAAGGCGCCGGCGCTGATGAACGCGCGACGGCTGAGGCCGACCATTTGTTCGAGATCGGTCGGTTGGTTTTCTTCTAATAGGCTCATATCAGGCTCCCTGCGGTTTTTGCAGTCACCTTAATGATGGGCAATGAAGCTTTTGTTGCGTTGCGATTACAGCGGCGTGCCGAGCAACACGTTGAACGGCGAAAACTGAGCGCTCACCGGTTTGCCGACGCTCAGCCCTCGGGAGCGCAAATGCCCGGGATCGGCCAGGGCGCAGAGTGTCTGGCCGTTGGGCAGGGCGATGCGCACTTCGCTGGGGCCGCCTTCGGCGTCGAGCACTTGCTCGATAATGCCTTTCAGGCAACTGTATCCAGGTGTTGCAATGTCTTCATCGCCCAGCACCTCGAGCCAACCGGCCTTGATCAGGGCGATGACTTCAGTGCCCGGTTGCAGCTCCAGGCGCAGGGTGCTGTCGTGGGTGATTTGCGCATCGAGGCTCAATCCTTCGGCCAGCTCAAGACGAACCCTGTCGTTGTGGCCCTGGGTTTCGATGGCGGCAATCCTGCCGCGCAACTGATTGCGCGCGCTGGTTCTGAGCATCAGGCGGCTGAGCAGGTCGAGGTCGCTGGCTTCTTCGGCGGCTTCCAATACCTGGGTCTGCAGGGCTTGCAGCTTTTGATACAGGCGCAACACCCGTTCGCCTTCGCTGGACAGTTTGGCACCCCCACCGCCCTTGCCGCCGACGACCCGCTCTACCAGCGGTTTGTGCGCGAGGTTGTTCAATTCGTCGATGGCGTCCCAGGCGGCCTTGTAGCTCAAGCCTGCACTTTTTGCCGCGCGGGTGATCGAGCCCTGTTCGGCAATGTGCTGCAGCAGGGCGATGCGCTGTGGTCGGCGGACAATGTACTGGGACAGCAACGTAGGCGAGGACATGGCAAGTCGCTTTGGGTTGTGGCAATGGCGAGGACGTTGGCCGCTCGGGACGCAGGAGTCAAGTCAGCCTGATACCTGTAGGAGCGAGCATGCTCGCGATGGTCGTCAACGATAACGCTGGGAGCCTGACACCCCGTGGTGCTCTTGAGTCCATCGCGAGCATGCTCGCTCCTACAGGGGTTGGTAATTCGGATCAGGCCGCGTCACCGGGTTTTGGGGTGCGAGCCAGGCAATAGACGTCCACCCGCGCGGCGCCAGCGTTCATCAGCAGGCGCGCCAGTGCCTGCGCCGTCGAGCCGGTGGTCAGCACGTCGTCCACCAGTGCCAGGCGGCGCCCCCTGAACGATGCGCCGGGTGTGAGCGCGAAAGCATCGCGCAGGTTGTTGCGCCGTTCGCGAGCCTTCAGGGTTTGCTGTGCTCCGGTGTCCTGAACCCTTGATAACGACCGTTCGTCGCAAGGCAAGTCGAGACGGGTGCCAAGCCAGCGCGCGAGCATCGCCGCCTGATTGAACCCGCGTTGGCGCAAACGTCGAGTGGCCAGCGGCACTGGCAGCAGCAGCTCGGGGCGCGGCAGATCTTCTTCGAAGCGATGTTGCAGCGCTTGGGCGAGAAGTTCGCCGAGCAGGTGGCCAAATGGCCACTTTGCGTTGTGCTTGAAGCGGGTGATCAGGCTGTCCACGGGGAAGCTGTATAGCCAGGGGGCAATGACCCGCTCGAAGGCCGGCGGCTGTTTCAGGCACTGCCCGCATGTCAGGCCCGCCGAAGGCAGCGGCAGCGCACAGGTCTGGCAGTGATCACCCAGCCAGGGCAGGTCGGTTTCACAGGCCATGCAGATGGGTGCCGCGCCATCGGCGGTTTCATCGCAGAGCAAACAGAATTGTTTGTTTTTTAACCAGATGTAAACCTGATTCTTTTGGTGTGGTTGACAGCGCATCACTCTTCCTTAAATATGCCGAACATCCGTGTCGCGCTTGTGGGTATTCCGTCCCGCAGCGCCTGCCCAGCATAAAACAAGGAAACGCCCATGAGCGCCAGCACCTCTGCAACCCTGCGTCATGACTGGTCTTTGGCCGAAGTCAAAGCACTGTTCGTTCAGCCATTCAATGACCTGTTGTTCCAGGCGCAGACCGTGCACCGCGCACACTTCGACGCCAACCGCGTCCAGGTGTCGACCCTGTTGTCGATCAAGACGGGCGCCTGCCCGGAAGATTGCAAATATTGTCCGCAGTCCGGTCACTACAACACCGGCCTGGAAAAAGAAAAACTGATGGAAGTGCAGAAGGTCCTCGAAGAGGCTGCACGTGCCAAGGCGATCGGTTCGACTCGATTCTGCATGGGCGCGGCGTGGAAACATCCATCGGCCAAAGACATGCCTTATGTGCTGAAGATGGTTGAAGGCGTGAAGGCCATGGGCCTGGAGACCTGCATGACACTGGGTCGCCTGGATCAGGAGCAGACCGAAGCCCTGGCCAAGGCCGGCCTGGACTACTACAACCACAACCTCGACACCTCGCCCGAGTTCTACGGCAGCATCATCACCACCCGCACTTACAGCGAACGCCTGCAAACCCTGGCGTACGTGCGTGACGCAGGCATGAAGATCTGCTCCGGCGGCATCCTGGGCATGGGCGAGTCCCTCGACGACCGCGCCAACCTGCTGATCCAGCTGGCCAACCTGCCGGAGCATCCGGAGTCGGTGCCGATCAACATGCTGGTGAAAGTGGCCGGTACGCCGCTGGAAAATGCCGAAGACGTCGATCCGTTCGACTTCATCCGCATGCTCGCTGTCGCGCGAATCCTGATGCCAAAATCCCATGTGCGCCTGTCCGCGGGCCGTGAAGCCATGAATGAGCAGATGCAGGCCCTGGCGTTCTTCGCTGGCGCCAACTCGATTTTCTACGGCGAAAAACTGCTGACCACCGCCAACCCGCAGGCCGACAAGGACATGCAACTGTTCTCGCGCCTGGGCATCCAGCCCGAAGCCCGCGAAGAGCACGCCGACGAAGTGCATCAGGCCGCCATCGAACAGGCACTGGTAGAGCAGAAGAGCAGCGAGCAGTTCTATAACGCGGCTGTGTAAGCCCCCCTCCCTGTAGGAGCGAGCATGCTCGCGATGTAGGTCAACGATGACGCTGGCTCACTGAAGCCCCGCGTTTGTCTGGACATTCTTCGCGAGCATGCTCGCTCCTACAGGGGGGTGAATTTCTTTTCCATTCGCGAGGCCTGCATGTCTTTCGATCTCGCCGCACGCCTGGCTGCCCGTCGTGCCGAAAACCTTTATCGCCAGCGCCCGTTGCTTGAAAGCCCGCAGGGCCCGCAAGTGGTGGTCGATGGCCAGCCATTGCTGGCGTTCTGCAACAACGACTACCTCGGCCTGGCCAATCACCCGCAAGTGATCGAGGCCTGGCGCGCCGGAGCCGAGCGCTGGGGTGTCGGTGGCGGTGCCTCGCACCTGGTGATCGGGCACAGCGGTCCGCATCACGCACTCGAAGAAGCCTTGGCGGATCACACCGGGCGCCCGCGTGCGCTGCTGTTCACCACCGGATACATGGCCAACCTCGGCGCTGTCACGGCGCTGGTGGGGCAGGGCGACACCGTGCTGGAAGACCGGCTCAATCATGCATCCCTGCTCGATGCGGGCCTGTTGTCCGGCGCCCGCTTCAGTCGCTATTTGCACAACGATCCGGCGAGCCTGGCCACGCGCCTCGAGAAGGCCACCGGCAATACGCTGGTGGTCACCGACGGTGTCTTCAGCATGGACGGCGATATCGCCGATCTGCCGGCGCTGGCCAAGGCAGCCAAGGCCAAAGGTGCCTGGCTGATGGTCGATGACGCGCACGGTTTTGGCCCGCTGGGTGCCAATGGCGGCGGGATCGTCGAACATTTCGGCTTGAGCCAGGACGATGTGCCGGTGCTGGTGGGCACCCTGGGCAAGGCATTCGGCACGGCCGGCGCCTTTGTTGCCGGCAGCGAAGAGCTGATCGAGAGCCTGATTCAGTTCGCCCGGCCCTACATCTACACCACCAGCCAACCGCCGGCCCTGGCCTGCGCCACGCTCAAAAGCCTGGAGCTGTTGCGTAGCGAGCACTGGCGTCGCGAACACCTGCAGAAATTGATCCGCCAGTTCCGCCAGGGCGCCGAGCAGATCGGTCTGGAGCTGATGGACAGCTTCACGCCGATCCAGCCGATCATGATTGGCGATGCCGGGCGCGCGGTGCGTTTGTCGCAGATGCTGCGCGAGCGGGGGTTGATGGTGACCGCGATCCGGCCGCCAACCGTACCTGCCGGCAGCGCCCGCTTGCGGGTGACCTTGACCGCTGCCCACAGCGAAGCCCAGGTACAACAGTTGCTGGAGGGGTTGGCCGATTGTTTCGAGCGACTGGAACCGGAGCCAGGCCATGCGTGACCGCCTGATTCTGCTGCCTGGCTGGGGGCTGGGCGTTGCGCCGCTGGAACCGTTGGCGGCAGCCTTGCGCGGGCTGGACGAGCACTTGCAGGTGCACATCGAACCCTTGCCAGAATTGGCGTCGGGCGATCCTGAGGAATGGCTCCAGGCGCTGGACTCGACGCTGGCGCAGGATGCCTGGCTGGGTGGCTGGTCGCTGGGCGGCATGCTGGCGTCCGAGTTGGCGGCAAGGCGTGGCGATCGCTGCTGTGGCTTGCTGACCCTGGCGAGCAATCCTTGCTTTGTCAGCCACGATCAGTGGCCAAGCGCGATGCCGGGACAAACCTTCGATGCCTTCCTGGCAGGCTGTGCTGCCGACCCGCGCATGACCTTGAAGCGTTTCTCGCTGCTGTGCGCTCAAGGTGCCGAAGACCCGCGCGGGTTGTCGCGGTTGTTGCAAGGCGGTGCACCGGATTCGGTGGCGCCGGTCTTGACGAGCGGCCTGCAGGTGCTCGCGCAACTGGATACCCGGCAAGCCTTGCAGGCATTTCGCGGCCCGCAGTTGCACCTGTTCGCCGGCCTCGACGGTCTGGTTCCTGCCGAAGCAGCGGGCGCATTGTTGACCTTGCTGCCCGATGTAGAGATTGGCCTGATCGAGCAGGCCAGCCACGCCTTTGTTCTGGAAAACCCCCACGGAGTGGCGGGGGCGATCCAGGCTTTTTTGCATGAGTGCGGTGATGACTGATTTATCCCTTTCCGATCTGCCGGGCGGATTGCCCGACAAACGTCAGGTTGCGGCCTCTTTCTCCCGCGCAGCGGCGAGCTATGACAGCGTGGCGGAGTTGCAGCGCGACGTGGGCAATCAGTTATTGAGCCGTTTGCCGGGCGACTTCATACCGGGGCGCTGGCTCGACCTGGGCAGCGGTACCGGGTATTTCAGTCGCGCGCTGGCCGAGCGGTTTTCCGACGCTCAGGGCGTGGCGCTGGATATCGCCGAGGGTATGCTCAATCACGCCCGGCCGCTGGGCGGCGCTGCGCACTTCATCGCCGGCGATGCCGAGCGCCTGCCGTTGCGCGACTCCACCTGCGAGCTGATTTTCTCCAGCCTGGCGGTACAGTGGTGCGCCGATTTCGCTTCGGTGCTCAGTGAGGCGCGGCGAGTGCTCAAGCCCGGGGGCATTTTCGCGTTTGCTAGTCTGTGTGCAGGTACGTTGTTTGAATTGCGTGACAGTTGGCGGCAGGTGGACGGTATGGTCCATGTCAACCGCTTTCGCGAGTTGGCGACTTATCAACAGTTGTGTGCGGCCAGCGGTATGCGGGCGATCAGCCTGCAAGCGTGCCCTCATGTGCTGCATTACCCGGATGTGCGCAGCCTGACCCATGAACTCAAGGCCTTGGGTGCGCACAATCTGAATCCTGGCCGGCCGGGCGGATTGACCGGCCGGGCGCGGGTTCTGGGTTTGATTGAGGCGTATGAGCAGTTTCGTCAGGCACAGGGTCTGCCGGCGACTTATCAAGTGGTGTATGCCGTTATGGAGAAACCCCTATGAGCGCTGCCTATTTCGTCACCGGTACCGACACTGATGTCGGCAAAACCACGATAGCCGCCGGCTTGCTGCACGCTGCGCGATTGGCGGGGCTGAGCACGGCGGCGGGCAAGCCGGTTGCCTCCGGTTGCGAGGTCACGCCAAAAGGCCTGCGCAATGCCGATGCGCTGGCGCTGCTGGCGGAATGTTCGGTGCCGTTGACTTATGCACAGGTCAATCCCGTGGCATTCGAGCCGGCCATCGCCCCGCATCTGGCCGCGCGCGAGGCAGGCGTGACGCTGTCGGTGCAGTCGCTGCTCGCGCCCATGCGGCAGATTCTCGACATGCAGGCCGATTTCACCCTGATCGAAGGTGCTGGCGGCTGGCGCGTGCCCCTGGCGGATCAGGACAACCTGTCGGACCTGGCGATGGCACTCGATCTGCCGGTGATCATGGTGGTCGGCGTGCGCCTGGGTTGCATCAGCCATGCGTTGCTGACGGCCGAGGCGATTGCCAGGGATGGTCTGCAACTGGCCGGTTGGGTGGCCAATATCATCGATCCGAAGACCTCGCGCCTGGAAGAAAACCTGGCGACTTTGGCCGAGCGAATCCCCGCGCCGTGCCTGGGGCGGGTGCCGAAACTCAAGGCGGTGTCGGCCGAGGCGGTGGCGGGTCATCTGCAACTGGACCTGCTGGACTGAGCTTTCTCTATGACAAGGCACTGTGCCATTAGTGTTTTTGACGGGCGTTTTTCCGGCAGGTCTGCTTCAATGTGCGCTGTTGATCCTTTGCAAGGACGAGTTCTCCCATGGAAATCTCAGGAAATACCGCTTTCTATGCCGGTCTGAGCACTATTCAGACAGGGCAGAACCGTGTCGACCAGGCCGCCGGGCAGATCGCCAACACGACGATCGAGCGCTCGGTCACCAGCCAGTCTTCCGAGGTCCAGGTCGATCGCCTGCTTTCGGTTGACCGTAGCCAGCAATCGGACGAGGCCCGGAACATTGTCGACATGGCCCAGGGCAAGCACCAGGTAGAGCTGGGCGCCAAAGTCGCCAAGGCATCCGATGAAATGCTGGGTACGCTGATCGATACTTTCGCCTGATACCCGGTTGAATGAACACCTTCCAACGCCGCGCCAGTTCGCGGCGTTTTTCTGCGTAAGTCCTTCTCGTCACACTATTCTTTTCTAATGGCGCGTACTGCTCCGGTAGCGGTGCCGTACGGCTGTGCGCCTGGTTTTTCCATGGGCCATGACGAACGGCAAAAGATCGACGCTTGACAAGGTTTGGGCGTAAACGTATGTTTCAAACAACTGTTTGACCGTCACAACAAATCGATACGGTCGTTCATTCCCGGTTACATCAGCAGAGGTTTATCGCTATGCCTGACTACAAGGCCCCCTTGCGTGATATTCGCTTCGTTCGTGACGAACTGCTCGGCTATGAAGCGCATTATCAGAGCCTGCCGGCTTGCGCAGACGCAACGCCAGACATGGTTGATGCCATTCTCGAAGAAGGCGCCAAGTTTTGTGAGCAGGTGCTGGCTCCGCTGAACCGCGTGGGTGACCTTGAAGGCTGCACCTGGAGCGAGTCCGGCGTTAAAACCCCGAGCGGCTTCAAGGAAGCCTACAAGCAATTCGTCGAAGGCGGCTGGCCAAGCCTGGCCCACGACGTAGCGCACGGTGGCCAAGGCCTGCCGGAGTCCCTGGGGCTGGCCATCAGCGAAATGGTTGGCGAGTCCAACTGGTCGTGGGGCATGTACCCAGGCCTGTCCCATGGTGCAATGAACACCATTTCCGAGCACGGTACGCCCGAGCAGCAAGAGGCCTACCTGACCAAGCTGGTGTCCGGCGAATGGACCGGCACCATGTGCCTGACCGAGCCGCACTGCGGTACTGACCTGGGCATGCTGCGCACCAAGGCCGAACCTCAGGCCGACGGTTCCTACAAAGTGTCCGGCACCAAGATCTTCATCTCGGCCGGTGAACACGACATGGCCGACAACATCGTTCATATCGTGC
>NZ_JBNNVQ010000074.1:0-29250 GCF_050280625.1 Pseudomonas sp. NPDC089569 | reverse complement strand
TGTCAACTAGCCGTTGGGGACCTTGAGTCTTTAGTGGCGCAGCTAACGCATTAAGTTGACCGCCTGGGGAGTACGGCCGCAAGGTTAAAACTCAACCCCTCGCCAAACACACCCCCTACGCAGCCAAAAACACAGGAGATCCGACGACCGACGTTTAGAATTTTTTACATCGGAGTTGTCAATTAAAATCAACGAGGATAAGCTCCGGAAAAGCTCGTTCAAGTGTCAAACTTCGAGGTGAATAAAAATGGCATTCAAGCCATTGATCGGCGTTACTGCGTGCGTCAAACAGATTGGCCTGCACCCCTACCATGTCAGCGGCGACAAGTACTTGCGTGCTGTCAGCGTTGCAGCACTGGGGCTGCCTGTCGTCATTCCTTCCCTGGCTGAACTGACCGAAATCGATGATCTGCTGCCGCAGCTCGACGGTCTGTTGCTGACCGGCTCGCCATCGAACGTGGAACCCTTCCACTATCAAGGCCCCGACAGCGCTCCCGGCACGGAACACGATCCCCAGCGGGATCGCACCACCCTTCCCCTGATTCGTGCAGCTATTGCCGCCGGCGTTCCGGTGCTCGGCATCTGTCGCGGGTTCCAGGAGATGAACGTGGCGTTCGGTGGCAGCCTGCATCAGAAAGTCCATGAGCTGCCGGGCATGCTGGACCATCGCGAAGCCAACCACCCGGACCTGGCCGTGCAATACGCACCGGCCCACGAGGTCAAGGTGCAGGCCGGCGGTGTTTTCCAGGCGCTGGATTTGCCCCCGGTGTTCCAGGTCAACTCGATTCACAGTCAAGGCATCGATCGACTCGCCACCGGCCTGCGCGCCGAAGCGGTCGCACCCGATGGCCTGATCGAGGCGGTCTCGGTTGAACACGCCAAGGCCTTCGCCCTCGGTGTGCAATGGCACCCGGAATGGCAAGTGCTGGACAACCCTCCTTATTTGAGAATTTTCCAGGCGTTTGGTGAAGCGTGCCGGCAACGAGCGGCGCTGCGTAATCCGCGCTGACGACTCAAATAATCGAATCCAACGATTAACTGCCCCCGTGAGCCTGCGGGTGCGCCTTCGCGCATCCGCGACTTGCGACAACAACACACTGCAATAACAACAAGTACTACCAGGCAGCCAGGACGGCGGCGCCGAATAAACCCGGGAGGGAACGCAACCCCTGTAGGAGCGAGCACGCTCGCGATGGCTGACTGACATTCAACATTGATGTCGCCTGACACACCGCTATCGCGAGCGTGCTCGCTCCTACAGGCAGCGTATCCCCCGGGTTTGCAATCAACTATTAAGCCGGGCCGTGTTGGCCTGGCGACTGAAACCTGTTGGGAGTTTCACATGGCAAACGCCTCCAGCATTTACAGGAAGGCCCTTGAAGGTCACCAGGCACCGAAAAAGGTGTTGGTGAAAGTCGATCGCGTCACCAAGAAATTCGACGAAACCACCGCAGTGGACGATGTGTCCCTGGAAATCCATCAGGGTGAAATCTTTGCCCTGCTCGGTGGCTCCGGCTCCGGCAAATCGACGCTGCTGCGCATGCTCGCCGGCTTCGAGCGCCCGACCGAAGGACGAATTCTGCTCGACGGTGTCGACATCACCGACATGCCGCCCTACGAGCGGCCGATCAACATGATGTTCCAGTCCTACGCCCTGTTCCCGCACATGACCGTGGCCCAGAACATCGCCTTCGGCCTCAAGCAGGACCGTTTGCCCGCCGATGAAATCGACGCCCGCGTCCAGGAGATGCTGCGCCTGGTGCACATGACCCAATACGCCAAGCGCAAACCGCACCAATTGTCCGGTGGCCAGCGTCAGCGCGTGGCCCTGGCCCGTTCCCTGGCCAAGCGTCCGAAACTGCTGTTGCTCGACGAACCGATGGGTGCACTGGATAAAAAGCTGCGCTCGCAAATGCAGCTGGAGCTGGTGGAAATCATCGAACGCGTCGGCGTGACCTGCGTGATGGTGACCCACGACCAGGAAGAGGCCATGACCATGGCCCAGCGCATCGCCATCATGCACCTGGGCTGGATTGCCCAGATCGGCAGCCCGGTCGACGTCTATGAAGCACCGGTCAGCCGCATGGTCTGCGAATTCATCGGCAACGTGAACGCTTTCGAAGGCACGGTGGTAGAAGACCTCGAAGGTCACGCGATCATCCACAGCCCGGACCTGGAGCAGAAAATCTACGTCGGCCATGGCGTCAGCACCTCGGTGCAGGACAAGTCGATCACCTACGCCATTCGCCCGGAAAAACTGCTGGTCAGCACCACCAAGCCCGACACCCGCTACAACTGGTCCAGCGGCAAGGTGCATGACATTGCCTACCTGGGCGGCCACTCGGTGTTCTACGTCGAACTGCCTGGCGGCAAAGTGGTGCAGTCGTTCATGGCTAACGCCGAACGCCGTGGCGCACGTCCGACCTGGGACGATCAGGTCTACGTGTACTGGGAAGACGACAGCGGCGTGGTACTGCGCGCATGAAAACCCTCAATCAGCAATTCATGCGCCTGGTGCCCAGCGGCCGAAAGGTCGTGATCGGCATTCCGTTCCTGTGGCTGTGCCTGTTTTTCCTGTTGCCGTTCTTCCTGGTCATGAAGATCAGCTTCTCGGAAGCGGCGCTGGCCATTCCTCCCTACTCCGAGATCTACAGCTACGCCGAACAGAAATTCCAGCTGTTCCTCAACATCGGCAACTACACCCTGCTGGGTGAAGATGAGCTGTACCTGTCGGCTTACCTGGGTTCGTTGAAGGTTGCGTTTTTCAGCACACTGATGTGCCTGTTGATCGGTTTTCCGATGGCCTACGCCATCACCAAAACCAGCAAGGAAGCGCAAAACGTGCTGATGCTGCTGATCATGATGCCGACCTGGACCGCGATCCTGATCCGTGTCTATGCCTGGATGGGCATCATCAGCAACAACGGCCTGCTCAACGCGTTCCTGATGTGGACCGGGCTGATTTCGCACCCGATCGAGATCCTCAACACCAACACTGCCGTTTACATCGGTGTGGTGTATGCGTATCTGCCGTTCATGGTGCTGCCGCTGTACGCCAACCTGGTGAAACACGATGGCAGCCTGCTGGAAGCCGCGGCGGACCTGGGTTCGAGCAACTTCAACAGCTTCTGGAAAATCACCGTGCCGCTGGCCCGCAACGGCATCATCGCCGGCTGCATGCTGGTGTTCATCCCGGTGGTGGGCGAGTTCGTGATCCCCGAACTGCTCGGTGGCCCGGAAACCCTGATGATCGGCCGCGTGCTGTGGCAGGAGTTCTTCAACAACCGCGACTGGCCGGTGGCATCCGCCCTGGCGGTGGTGATGCTGCTGATCCTGATTGTGCCGATCCTGCTGTTCAACCGTAGCCAGGCCAAAGAGATGGAGGGACGGGCATGAGCCGTTTCGGGTTTTCAAGATTGATGCTGGTGCTCGGCCTGTCGTTTATCTACCTGCCGATGCTGATTCTGGTGATCTACTCGTTCAACGCCTCGAAGCTGGTGACCGTGTGGGGTGGCTGGTCGTTCAAGTGGTACGCCGGCCTGCTGGACAACACGCAACTGATGGGCTCGGTGGTGCGTTCGCTGGAAATCGCCTGCTACACCGCGGTTGCCGCGGTGGCACTGGGCACCCTGGCTGCGTTCGTGCTGACCCGCGTGACCCGCTTCAAGGGCCGCACGCTGTTCGGTGGCCTGGTCACCGCGCCGCTGGTCATGCCTGAAGTGATCACCGGCCTGTCGCTGTTGCTGCTGTTCGTGGCCATGGCGCAGTTGATCGGCTGGCCGATGGAACGCGGCATCGTGACGATCTGGATCGCTCACACTACCTTTTGTGCCGCCTACGTTGCGGTGGTAGTCTCCGCCCGCCTTCGCGAGCTGGACCTGTCCATCGAAGAAGCGGCCATGGACCTGGGTGCGAAACCCTTCAAGGTGTTCTTCCTGATCACCATCCCGATGATCGCACCATCGCTGGCGGCCGGCGGCATGATGTCGTTCGCGCTGTCGCTGGATGACCTGGTGCTGGCCAGCTTCGTGTCGGGCCCTGGCTCCACGACCCTGCCGATGGAAGTGTTCTCGGCGGTGCGTCTGGGCGTGAAGCCGGAGATCAACGCCGTGGCCAGCCTGATCCTGCTGGCGGTGTCGATCGTCACCTTCATGGTCTGGTACTTCAGCCGCCGTGCCGAAGCCAGCCGTAAACGGGCGATTCAGGAAGCCATGGAACAGACCGCCAGCGAATCCTGGCAACAACCTAAATCCCAGGCAGCGGCGGCAGCTTAAGTCAGCTGTCGTGAAATCAACGGTGGCGAGCGGACACGCTCGCCACCGGTTTTATGCACCTTTGCTTTGCGTCATTTGAATAAGAAATGGAGTTGTACCGATGAAAATGTTTGGCAGGACTCTGCTGACACTGTCCTTATTGGGCGCGATCGCCACCGGCGCCCAGGCCAATGACAAGGTACTGCGCGTCTACAACTGGTCGGATTACATTGCCCCGGACACCGTCAAGAAGTTCGAAGACGAGACCGGGATCCAGGTGACCTACGATGTGTTCGACAGTAACGAAACCCTCGAAGCCCGCTTGCTGGCCGGCAAATCCGGCTATGACATCGTGGTGCCGTCCAACAGCTTCCTGGCCAAGCAGGTCAAGGCCGGCGTCTACCAGACACTGGACAAATCCAAGCTGCCAAACTGGAAAAACCTCAACCCGGTGCTGCTGAAAAACGCTGCGGCCAGTGACCCGAACAACGACCATGCGTTCCCGTACATGTGGGGTTCGATCGGCATCGGCTTC
Source organism: Pseudomonas sp. NPDC089569 (assembly GCF_050280625.1). Lineage (NCBI taxonomy): Bacteria > Pseudomonadati > Pseudomonadota > Gammaproteobacteria > Pseudomonadales > Pseudomonadaceae > Pseudomonas > Pseudomonas sp. NPDC089569. The sequence goes on along the minus strand of NZ_JBNNVQ010000074.1, from coordinate 24,462 downwards.
AACCCGGACAAGGTCAAGGAAGTACTCGGCGCCAACGCCCCGACCAACTCCTGGGATCTGCTGTTCAAACCGGAAAACGCCGAGAAGCTCAAGGCCTGCGGCATCAGCTTCCTCGACTCGCCGACCGAAATGCTCCCGGCCGCCCTGCACTACCTGGGTTACCCGGTGAACGATCAGGACAAGCAGCACATTGCCCAGGCGCAAGCGCTGTTCATGAAGATTCGCCCGTCGGTGGCGTACTTCCACTCCTCCAAATACATTTCCGACCTGGCCAACGGCAACATCTGCGTGGCCGTCGGTTACTCCGGCGACGTGCTGCAGGCCAAGGCCCGCGCCCAGGAAGCCGGCGACAAGGTGAAAATCGACTACAGCATCCCGAAGGAAGGTGCCGGCAGTTTCTACGACATGGTCGCCATCCCGCGTGATGCCGCCAACGTCGAGAATGCCTACCTGTTCATGAACTTCCTGATGCGTCCGGACATCATCGCCGAAATCACCAACAACATCGGCTACAGCAACGCCAACGCCGCGGCCACGCCGCTGGTGGATGAAGCCATCCGCAACGATCCGGGCTCCTACCCGTCGCAGGAAGTGATGGCGACCCTGTATGCCATTCCCGACATGCCCATCGGTGTGCAGCGGGTCATGACCCGTGGCTGGACCAAGGTCAAGCTGGGTAACTGATTCGCTTTAAATTGCCATCGCGAGCAGGCTCGCTCCCACAGTGGGCAGTGCACAGTACTTGGATGGTTGATCGTTCCCACGCTCTGCGTGGGAATGCAGCCCGGGACGCTCTGCGTCCCCTCCAGAGCTGGAACGCGGAGCGTCCCTTGAGGCATTCCCACGCAGAGCGTGGGAACGATCATCGAGGGCAAACTTTTCCTGCGTGCAGCGCCTTACCACCGCTGCATTACTCACCTGGCTCCTCGGTTAAGGTGAAGTTTGGCGCCCCAGGGCGCCTTTTTTTGCTTTGGGGTCAAGCAGTCCCCAGCGGCCACTCGGCCAGTGCCCGATAGCGCCCCTTGTGCGACTCGAACAGGGTGAAACGCTCGGCACGCAGGAAAAATTCCGGTGGCGACGAGGATTCCGGCGCCGGTGCGCGATAATCCCGGGCCAGCGTCAGGTGCGGTCGAAACTCCCGTGGCGCATCCTCCAGACCAAAGGGCAGCATCGCCTGCTCCAGGTCATATACCAGCCGCAACAACGCAGGGGGTGCCTGCTCCGGCGCCAGTACCAGCACCCCGGCCCTGCGCCACACATCCAGCCTGTCCAGGACCACCGTCAAACGTGCGCCCGAGGTGCGCACGGAGGCGGCGGCCGTGCAGATATCCGCCACCTGCGCCGTGGCCACGGCGCCGAGAAATTTCAGGGTCAGGTGAAAGTTGTCCGCCGGCACCGGTCGTCCGCTGCGCAATTGCAACGCGCTGCGCCATTTGGCGATGTCCCGACGCTGGGCGGCAGCGCAGCCCAGGGCGAAGAACAGACGCTTGAACGGTTCGCGGGGCTCTTCATTCATGCCATGCACCTCTTCGGAATATCGCCTGAGTGTACAAAAGGCACCCGCACCGGCAAGCGCTTTTCTGGCGCTCGTGGCCATGCGCGTTATAGTTCCAGCATCCCGAAAAAAACGGAGGCGGCCATGCGACAGATCATCAGCAAAGAGCCTTGGTGGGCCAGGCCGCCGGAGCCGGGCCAGGATGAACTCAAGCTCGAATGGGGTTGGCTGGTGCATTACAGCGAGGGCGAGCCCCGCTTCGAATTCATCCGCGAACGACCGACGGACGATGAAATCCTGCAGCGCAAGAGTTGCAGGATCACCCCGTCGTCCGAGTGATCCTGCGGACGGTGCTCAGACGTTAATGATCATTTCGAAACCGCCGAAGATCATCCGCTGACCATCGAACGGCATGGGATTGACGTCCGGTTGCATCCTCGGATCGACCATCATTTTTTCCATCGCGGCATCGCCTGTGGTCTTGTCCGGCCAGACGATCCAGCCAAACACCACGGTTTCGTCCTCCTTGCATTTCACCGCCATGGGAAACGAAGTCACTTTGCCCTCGGGCACATCGGCGCCCCAGCACTCGACAACGCTCAGTGCACCGCCTTCCTTGAAGAGCGCAGCGGCGATATCGGCGTGCTTCTTGAATTGTTCGCGGTTGGCGGTGGGAACAGCGGCTGCAAACGCATTGACATAGGCCATGGGGTTTTCTCCTTGGTTCATGGTGTGATCTGTTGAATGGTCGCTTGACCGGGGCTCAATTCGACATGACCGGCCTGCAGGCCGACCGGCGGTTGCGCGCTGGCGGCCAGATTGCCCTCGATCTGCCCTGCCATGTACAGGGTGCCGGCCATGACACCGCTGGTCGGGTTCTGCACCATCTTCAACCACGCCTTGTCGAACGTGTTGCCCAGGCTGCTGCGGATCAGCGCCTCGCTGTCCGGCCGGTCGTTGGCCTGAATCAACGCACGCACGCCCGCAACCCCGACGGTGATCAACCCTCCTGCCAGTTTGCCCGCCGCCGCGGCGACGGCACTGGCAGCACCACGGGGCGCCATTTCCGCTTCCATCCGCCGACTGGCACGCCGCGCCACGGGTGCCATGGCAGTGTCGGGCGAATCGACGCCCTTGTCGCCGCCGGCCTTGTGAACCTTGTCGACCAAGGCGTTATAGGCCGGCAAGGTGTTCAACGGCTCGGTATGAACAATCTGGTAAAGCGAGGCATTGCGTGCCGCGGGCGGACCGAGGGCAATCGCCGGGACTTTCTGCACGCGCCCATTGAGTTGGGCCATCGGCACGCCATGGCGCTGGGAGATCTTCTGTAGCTCTTCCTTGAGAATGTCCACGTAGAACGCCATCGACAGGGCGAGGATCTGATCCGGGTCGATCTCCACCGCTACCGGGGCCAGGACCTTTTCCTGGTACTGCTCCAGCAGATAGGCCGCCAGGCGTTTTTCCGTCTCGTCCTGTTCGCCTTTGGCGCTGATCGTGTACCAGCTGACCTTCATCGATAACCATTCCTGAGTCCAGTAGCTGCTGAACCAGGGAATGAAGTTCTGTTCGGTCAGCTCATAGACCCGGGTACGCCAGTAATCCATGGCGCCACGGGAATAGATTTTGGTCTGCTCGGTGGCCGATTGCGACGCCTCGACAATTTCCCTGTCCACCTGCTGCCAGGTGCTGGAGGGGACTATCACCTGGGGTACTTCCACCGGGGCGCGGGGCGCCGTGACGCATCCGGCCAACACCACCAGCACGGCGACGATCAGCGAACGCAGCTTCAAGATCGCGATTCCCGCAGCTCCGCACCAGACCGAATGTCCGGCGAACAAAGAGCCCCTTAATTGAGTATAGGTGCGGGACGTTGTCCGTTTGAGTGCATCAGTGTCCTTTAAGCCGCCATCGCGAGCAGGCTCGCTCCCACAGTGTGTCGTGACATTGTGGGAGCGACAGTGCGACGATTCGACCTGCTCGCGATGGCGGCGGCAAGAACGCCGCAGACCATCACTCCCATCGATATTCACCATCGTCATGAATGCCTTCCGCCCTGCGACCGTCAGCGTAGGATCAATTGCAACCCAACACGAAACCCGGTTGCGGAGGGTTGAACCATGCTGATCCATCTCCTGAGCTGCCTGGCCTTCACGGCCTTCACGCTGAGCGTATTCGCCTGGTTCGTCCTGTCCGAGGAGCGCACGTCATGAGTATCCCAGTCACCCTGTCCGTACGCTTCCCGGTATTCGGCAGCAACTACTACTCGCAGCAATTCGAGTCTCGTAAAGTGTTGACCCTGGCGTTCAACGAAAAATTCGAAGCACTGCTGATTCCGGCTGCCGCTCATCACTTCAGCAACGAAGTGGTCGGGCTCAACGATCAGTTCCGCTTTCTCAACGACGTGCTGGCCGAGCACCTGGCGACCGGGTTCGCCGCCTCCGCCCGCCACCCTTACTACGCCTGAGGCGACAACGGCCGATGCTTCAATGCCCGCCCTGCACACCGGGGGCAGGTCGGTCCATGGCAATGAACTCGCCCAACTCCTGAATCAGCTCCCGACTGTCGGTCAACATCTGTTGCCAGTCGGTCGGGAAGCGCACGTTCAACGGCAACTGGTCGATTCGCCAGCGCGCCGGCAACGGGCGGTCGAACCGGGCGGCAACCTGCAAACCCATCTCGCTGGCGGCGAATGGCCCGCGCAACACGGTCGGCGTGCGCCCGGCGCTGTCCACCGCCTGCACCACATGGGCGCCGAGCCACTGGCCATCGGGCATGCGCACCCGCAACGGTTGGCCGATGGCGGCGTAACTGATGTTCAGCGGTTCCAGATAGATCCACAGCAACGGGTCTTCCAATTGCTCGATACGCATCAGCAAGGTGCCGGCACCGACGTTTTCCCCGGGATTGACCAGCACTTCGGCGACCCGGCCGCTGCGCGCGGCCTTGAGCGGCAACGCGGCGAGGCGCGTCTGCAACCATTTCTGCTCGGCATTGTGCTGGGCAATATCGCGCTCCTCGCTCAACGGTGACTGAGTGGCCAGTTGTTCACGACGCTCGAACGCCAGCAAGTCGGCCCTGAAACTGTCGAGCTCGGATTGGGCGGCCAGCACTTCGCCCTGGGAAACTGCACCGCGTGTCACCAGCTCTTGCAGTACCCTGACGCGATCCTGGGACCGGGCAATCCTTGTCTTGAGCAATTGCCGCTCCTGGCCACCGAGTTTCGCATTGGCCGCGGGCGCCTTGCTGGGCGGGATGGCGGCCAGTTGCGCCAGCCGCGCACGCCATTCGGGGTTGTCGAGATTGGCCAGCGGCTGGTCGACCTGGACTTGCTCGCCCGCCTTGACGAACAGCTGCTCGACCCGCCCGGCATCCCGGGCGCGGACCTCCAGAATCGGCAAACGCAGTTGTGCCGGCGCGTCGATCATCAGCATGCCGTACGCCAGCTTGCCACCCAGCCAGACCAGCGGGCTGGCCACCAGAATCAGGATCAGGTACCAGCGCACCCGAAACGCCACGCGTTTGCCCGGTGCGTAGAGCACACTCAAACCCTGTTCCTGGGTCGGATTGAGTTCCTTGCGACTATCGAAACGAACTTTCATGATCGCTCACCGTTTAGGAAAGTCTCGCCAGGCTTGCCAGTCGATACCGGCAATGCCTTGCGGTTGCAGTTGCTCGCGCCAGACGCTGGCCTGGTGTTGCAACTGTTCGGTCGAGGCACCGGCCCAGGATTCGGTGGCATCGAGTTGCGGCTCGGTGCTCTGTGCCAGGCGAAACTGCAGATCGGGCCAGCGTCGGGCGATCTCCTGGGCCATGCGCGCACTGTTTTTCGGGTTGCGGGTGTAGATCATCAGGCTGACCTGGCGCACGCCGGCATCGGGCAATGCACAGGGCACGCAGGTTTGTCCGGGCCTGGGTGCGGCGAACCAGCGATGATGGCTGGACATCTCCACCGGCCAGGGGCTTTCCCGGCTCGCCAGGCGCAAGGTGTCGAGCAGGTCTTTCAAACGCTGGTCAGGGACCGGCATGCCCAGTTGCTCGACCTCCAGGTCCAGATGCAGGCTGGTGAACGACAGCCCCTTGAGCTTACCGAGCAACGCGGTGAGTTCAGGGCGTCCCTGGGGTTCGATCCACTGCGGATCGCCCAGCAGCAGGCTGACCTGGATCCCGTCGCCACCCGCCTCCTTCAGCAACTGCTCCAGCTGTTCGCGCGTGGCGGCCAGATCGCGGATCTGCCCGGCCTTGAGGCCCAGGTAGATTTTTTCCATCCCGGCCTTGCGCAGGGCCGCTAGCTCGGCAGCCCGATGATCGGGATCGAGCAGCGCCTCGCTGTCCCAGACATAGCTGGCCTGGGACCAGGATTGCAGGGCAGCCGGCACCGCCCATGACGAGGCAGCCAGCAGCACCCCAACCACCCATCGGGACAGAACCCGCCCTATCGGTCGCATATCAGAATCTCGTGGCTCGCTTGAGCACCCACCAGGGCGCCATGGAGCTTTCTTCATGGCCGCGACGAAACATTTCATTGAGCAAGGCCACCGCACTCCAGCAGCGCAGCAACAGCATGAACAGCGGAAAGAGCGGCACCAGCAACCCCAGCGTCATGTCCTGCCGGGGCCGGTCGGAGACCATCAGCAACATGGCCAGGAACAACAGCGCGGTAATCATCAGGTACAGCAGATAGACCAGCACAAACAGGAACAGCAGCGTCTTGCCGGGCAAAATGAATAACGCCAGCAAGGTGTAGGTGAAAATGAGAAATGGCAGCACCAACTGAAAAAAGAAGCCTGTCAGCAGGATCATGATGAAGGTCGGCCAACCCAGCAGGCGCGGGTTGATGTTGCGATTGTGTTTTCTGATGTAGAGGAAGAACAGGTCGCCGTCCCAACGCAATCGTTGCATCAGAAACTGCCAGAGCGTCGCCGGCGCATCGGTGTGCCCGACGGCTTCGGGTTCGAAGGGAATCCGCAGGTCATGGCGCTTGAAGTAGCTCTTGATGCGCAATGTCAGGTCCAGGTCCTCGGCCGTGTGCGTGTTCCAGCCGCCGATTTTCACCAGGAAACTGCGCCGGAATGCACCGAAGGCCCCCGAGACGTTGTTGACCAGATTCCACTCGGACAGGCCGATTTTCGACATGTGGATCGACAACAGGTATTCCAGCGCCTGCATCGCGGTCACCCACGACGACCACACATTGCGCACCCGCAGGCTGCCGGCAACCGCAGGCACCGCCGGGTCTTCGAAATGCCGCACGATGGCGCTGACCATGTTGTTGTCGAAGGACGTGTCGCCGTCCAGCGCCATCACGATTTCACCGCTGGCCAGTGACAGGCCGGCGTTCAACGACGACACCCGCCCGCCCCGCTGCCATTTGGCGATCGGCCTCAGATGGCGCGCGGGGTACAGCTGCGGATCGACGTCGAAGCTGCGCACGGCGGCGAGCGTTGCCTGATTCACCGTGGCGCCGTCCACCACCGGAATCATCTCGATGTGCCCCGGATAGGTTTGCTCGCACAGACTCAGCAGCGTGGTCTGCACGTCCATGCCTTCGCTGTAGCAGGTAATGATGCAGGACACCCTGGGCCGATAGGCACTGATCTTCGGCACCCGGGTACGGCGTCGGGTGAACCAGCGCAACACCCCCAGCAGCACCATCACCATCAGCGGCAGCTCGAAGATCAGGAACAGCGGAAACAGCATGTAGAACAGGCGGCTCAGGCCATCGGCGCCCATGAGCGAGACGATCAGGTTGTAGAGTTGCTCCATCAATGGGCTCATGGTGCATCACCCCAGCTCGCCGGCCAGGCGGGCCAGCAACAGTTCACCGTCTTCCTGATCGAGCAGATCGCGGGGTGCCGTGATACTGGTGACACGCAGGGAAATGTCACTGATCTCCGGCGCCGAAAACAGCTCCGCCACCTTACTCAGGCGCTGTTTGACGATCTCGAGCCCACTGCCTTCGGTATGGGGCAGCATGATCCAGAAAAACTCTTCGGTGCTTCTGGAACAGCGGTCGGTTTCCCGCACGGTCTCCTTCAGGCGCTCGGCCACGCTGTCGATGAACGCATGGCAGCGCTGCTCGCCCAGGCGCGACAAAGAACCGGTGAGATTGACGAAGCGCAGGCCGATCAGTGAGAAGGCCGGCTGGGGATAGCGGCGCGCAAGCTGGATCTGCCACGTCAGCAGGTCATAGAAATCCTTGCCGCCCAACAGATTCAGCCGACCGAATGGCCGGACGGAGCGGTCATTGAACTCCTGGCGGCAACGGAAACGGCCGGCCTCGGTCAGGCGGAAGTCCCTGACTTCACGCACCCGCAACTTGTCCGGTGTGTGCGACAGGCCGCAGTCCAGGCAACGCGCCTGCACCTCGGCATCGACGAAGAACGCCTGGCACGAGCGACAGCGGTAGTTCTCCATGGGCCGGTCGTAATCGCTGCCGATATGGCGCAGCCGATTCAGGCAGTTGGGGCACAACAACACCCCGTCCTTGAGGAACGACTCCTGGGCCCCGACGTGACCACAGGTGAAGCAGTGCAGTGAAGGTTGTCGGGAAATGTCCATCGCCTGACATTCGGCACACACATCGATGTAGTTGAGCCGGCCCGAACCGCAGTCCGAACACAGGCGCACGCGATCGACCAGCACCCCCTCCTCCAGCCAGCTCTGCTGCGCCATCAGGCTGAGCCACACGAACGGGTTGACCTGTTCGTTGTCCGCCAGCACGTCCAGCAGCGGATAGCGATAGTGCTGAGGCACCAGCGGGTCGCGCAGGGCAAAGATGCGGGCATCGTCGCGCAACCAGAGCCATGAAAGCACCCGGCTTTCAAAACGCTCCGGTGCGGCGCCATGATTGAACAGACGGAATCGCTCCAGCCAGCCCCGCCAATTGCTTTTGATTTCGTTGGAGTCGGCCGGACAACTGCCATCTCCCAGGGCTTCGCACCAGCCATCCTGGTCACGGCAACAGTAAACAAGGCTGTAGCGGTAAGGGGCAGCGGCCCGCAGTTTGCGCAGGACTTTGCCCGCCTGCGTGCCCGGCAGGTCCAACAGCAGCACATCAAACGCGGAGGCAGCCAGCAGGCTGTCCGGATCGGCGAAATGTTCGAGTTCGGGAAGATTCAGGCTGGGAACTCTATTACCGAGTATCGCGATCCGTGGATTTGAAATCGGCATGACGCACGTCCTCTATAGAACAGACAAGTGCGATTAAAAGAAGATAGCAACACTAGCACCACATCAAAAAAGCGTCTGCTTATCGTGAAGTTATTTTTTGACAATTCGACTATCGGAAATTCGCCCGCAAATGCATTTTATTTTTTCGCACGCCCAACAACGGTGCAGACCAACCAATCAAATACAAATAATTAATATTAATAACCTTTAAATTCAATAACATAAAACATTATCAAGCCAACAAAAACACACCGAAATACACGTTCATCGCTTGATAGCGTTACGCTACCCGGTAATCACTACAGCCTCAGAACCCACTCCATACAGCCTACAAAACCACAAGTTCAATATTTTCTTATATCAAATGAATCATTCAATATTTCAAAACAGACCAACACTGAAAAATAGTAACGCACACTTAACAGCCACTATTTCAATATTAGACTCAATACACTTTAACTAAAAAACACAACTGACTGATTACTCTCTATTCGCCGCAAGTTTCCCGCAGGCAACCGCGTAACCAGCGATGCACGGGATCGGCCTCCAGTCGCGGATGCCAGAGCATGGCGACCGTGAAGGCCGGCACCGTCACCGGCAACACGAAGCTGTGCATGTCGTTGCGCAGATTGACCGTGTGGCGCTCCGGTACGCTGGCAATCAGGTCGCTGGTGCGGGCGAGCGCCAGCGCGGTCGAGAACCCGGCAACGACTGTGATGATCTGCCGTTGCAGGCCGAGCGGCTCCAGTGCCTGGTCAATGGGCCCCTTGTCCAGTCCGCGCCGCGAAACGCTGATGTGGCCGCCTGCCGCATAACGCTCCGGTGTGATCGGCCCTTCACTCAGCCCATGCCCCGAACGCACCACACCGATGAAGCGGTCGCGGAATAATCCCTGGGTACGTAACTCCGGGCTGGCGGCCTTCCCTACCACACCGGTTTCCAAGTCCACCGTGCCGTCGCGCAATGCCGCGCTGTCCTTGTCGGGCTTGTGCATGAAGCGCAATCGCACCCCCGGCGCCTCACGGGCGACACGGGCGATCAGCGCGGCACCGAAGTTTTCGACGAAACCTTCGCTGGTGCGCAGGGTGAAAGTGCGCACCAGATGCTTGAGGTCCGGTTGCACCGCCGGGCGCAACACGGCTTCGGTGTCCTGCACCAACTGGCTGACCCGCTCGCGCAGTTCCAGCGCCCGGGGCGTCGGCACCAGGCCGCGTCCGGCGCGCACCAGCAAAGGATCGCCTGTGGTTTCCCGCAAACGCGCCAGCGCCCGGCTCATGGCCGAAGGGCTCAAGCGCAGGCGTTTGGCCGCACCCGCCACGCTGCCCTCGGTCAGCAGAACATCGAGTGTGATCAGCAGATTGAAATCGGGCGTGGACATCGTGTGATCCTGGTTGGCAACGGTGGCATGGCGTTTTATGCACGTATCAAGTGCAAACAGTGCGCCTTCCGCCATGTTAGGTGCGGACTTAGATTTGCGATAGCTCCAATCGGGAGTGTCCTGAAACCAGTGTCCTGAAACGAGGTACCGCATGGATTCCACCACCGCAGCCACCCAAACCGGGCAAACGACGCCTTCCGTCAGGTGGGCGCTGGCCAGCCTGTCACTGTCGATGTTGCTGTCATCCCTGGGCACCAGCATTGCCAATGTCGGCTTGCCAACGCTGGCCCACGTATTCGACGCCTCCTTTCAACAGGTGCAATGGATCGTCCTCGCATACCTGCTGGCCATCACCACGCTGATCGTCAGTGTCGGCCGGCTCGGTGACCTGTTCGGCCGCAGGCGCCTGTTGTTATGGGGTATCTCCCTGTTCACCCTGGCGTCGGCGCTGTGCGGCATCGCGCCAAGCCTTGAACTGTTGATCGGTGCCAGGGCGCTGCAGGGGCTCGGTGCGGCCATCATGATGGCGCTGACCCTGGCCTTTGTCGGCGAGACGGTGGCCAGGGAAAGGACCGGCAGCGCCATGGGGTTGCTCGGCACGATGTCGGCCATCGGCACGGCGATGGGCCCCTCCCTCGGCGGCCTGCTGATCGCGGGATTCGGCTGGCAGGCGATCTTCCTGATCAGCGTGCCGCTGGGCCTGTTGACCTGGGTGCTCGCCCGTCGCTACTTGCCGGCGGATCGGCCGAAGACGAAAACCTCGCGCAGCGCATTCGATGTGCCGGGCACCCTGGTGCTGGCCTTGACCCTTGGCGCCTATGCGCTGGCCATGACCTTGGGGCGTGGACACTTCGGTGCGCTGAACATCGCCTTGCTGCTGGCGGCGTGCGCAGGTGTCGGACTGTTTGTATGGGTAGAGAAGCGTGTTGCCGTGCCCTTGATTCGCCTGGCGATGTTTCGTGATGCGCAACTCAGCGCCAGCCTGATCATGAGCCTCCTGGTCACCACGGTGCTGATGGCCACGCTGGTGGTCGGGCCGTTCTACCTGTCCAGAACCCTTGGCCTGAGTGCAGTCGGGGTCGGTCTTGTGCTTTCGGTCGGCCCGTTGGTTGCCGCCGTGAGCGGCGTACCCGCCGGGCGCATCGCCGATCGCTTTGGAGCCAGGCCCATGACATTCGCCGGACTGCTCGCCATCGCCCTCGGGTGTTTCCTGTTGTCGGTACTGCCAAGCCGCTACGGCATCGGCGGCTACATCGCACCGATGGTGGTGATCACCCTGGGCTATGCGCTGTTCCAGACGGCCAACAATACGGCGGTCATGGCCGAGGTTCGAGCTGAGCAGCGGGGCGTCGTGTCCGGCCTGCTCAATCTGTCACGCAACCTGGGGCTGATCACCGGCGCCTCGGTCATGGGCGCGGTGTTCGCCATGGCCTCGGCATCGGCCGACATCAATAGCGCGCCCCCGCAAGCCATTGCCAGCGGCCTGCGCATGACCTTCAGCGTTGCGCCGGGGCTCATGGGCATTGCCTGTCTCGTTGCGTTGGGCAGTCGGGCACTGGACAACACGGGCGATCCACATTGACCAGCGGCGAAACCGCCTGAACCGCAGGGCACAGGCGCATTCGGGCATGCAGGTGGCTTACGGCTTGAGCTCTACCAGTGGAGCATCTTTCCTGACGATGTAGGTCGCCAGCTCGGCCCCCTTGCCCTGACCGATGTTTTTCGCGACATGGGCGGTGCCTGCCGGGATGTACAGGGACTCGCCCGCCTTGAGCGTGACGTTGGGCTGGCCTTCGAGTTCGTACTCGAATGTGCCTTCGATGACATAGGCCACTTCCACGCCGGGATGGGCATGTTTGGGCGAGACCACGCCCGGATCGAAATCGACGCGCACCTGAATCACTTCACGGCCCTCTACGTCGAGGTCACGACGGACCAGATCGGTACGGGTGAGGCCGGCCTGCCAGTTTTTGGCAGGGGCCGGTTTGCTTTCTTCGGCTTGCGCCAGGCCGGCGAAAGCGCCGAGAGCCGCCGTGACCAGGGCGACGCCGAGCAGGCTGGCGGCATTGATTCTGTTGTTTCGGGACATAGCAGTTCTCCAATGAGCGCGAGGTTGGAAGTGCGCAAAACACCCTTGTGGGGCAGTGCCTTCATGAGGCGGCGCCGTTGTCCGGCAGGCCCATTACGCAATGCCCGTGTATCGCGCGCGTGTTCCACGAGGCCGTTTTTTGTATGCGCACGTACCGGTCGGCGCGGCAGATACGTTGAGATACAGGGGGCGCGATTGCGTGCCTGAGATAAATGTCGATTTTTGCTGATACCTTTTTCGACCTCATCCGGTGTGTAGGGACATTCCCGTTTTTTCCTTGCATCACAGGCATGCCGCATGACATCCAGCTCACTCAAGTACCGTCACCGATCCCGCCCTGCCCGCCTCCCCTTCAACAGCCTGGGCCTGGCCATTGCCCTGGGCACCCTGGCACCGACCACCGCCACCCTGGCCGCTGAGACCAGTCAAGGTGTCGTCAATCGCAGCTACACCATCACGGCGGGCTCGCTGCCTCGTGTACTGGCGCAATTCGCGGCGCAATCGGGGGTGCTGCTGTCATTCGACGCCGGCCTGCTCAAGGATCGCCAAAGTGCCGGCCTGCAAGGCGACTACAGCGTGCAGTCAGGATTCGACCGACTGCTGCAAGGCAGTGGCTTTACGCTGATCAACACCGGCACCGACAGCTACACCCTGGCGCCACAGGTAGACAGCGGTGCGGCGCTGGAACTGGGGGCGACCACGGTCAGTGGGGTGGCCAGCGAAGCGGACACCTACGCCGGCGGTCAGGTGGCCCGCACGGCGCGCCTGGGTGTGCTGGGCAATCGCAGCATCGAAGATGTCCCATTCAGCGTAGTCAGTTACACCGCCAAAACCATCGAGGACCAGCAGGCGCGGACCGTCGGTGATGTGCTGCTCAACGATGCCTCGGTGCGCCAGTCGGCGGGTTTCGGCAACTTCTCCCAGGTGTTCACCATTCGCGGTTTGCCGCTGACCAGTGACGATATCTCCTTCAATGGCCTGTACGGCGTGCTGCCCCGACAGATCATCACCACCGAGGCGCTGGAACGGGTGGAACTGTTCAAGGGCCCGAGCGCGTTCATCAATGGCGTGGCCCCGGCCGGCAGCGGCATTGGCGGCAGCGTCAATCTGGTGCCCAAACGCGCGCAGGACACCCCGACCCGCAGCGTGACCCTCGATTACGCCAGCGACAGCCAGGTGGGCGGGCATCTCGACGTAGGTCAGCGCTTCGGTGAAGACAACCGTTTCGGCGCACGGGTCAACCTGGCGCAGCACGGCGGCGAGACGGCCGTGGATGACGAGACCGAGCGCTCGCAACTGATTGCCGTCGGCCTGGACTATCGCGGCGAGCGCCTGCGTGTTTCCACTGACCTTGGCTACCAGAAGCAACGCATCGACAACGGACGCTCGGTGGTCTATCCGACGGGGACCAAAGTCCCTCATGCACCGTCGGCCCGGGACAATTACGCGCAGGACTGGACCTGGTCGCAGCTCGAAGACACCTACGGCATGGTCAATGCCGAGTACGATCTGAACGACAACTGGACGGCCTACGCCGGGGGTGGCGCCAAGCACACCCGGGAGAACGGCGAATATTCGTCGCTGTATGTGGCCAACGACGGCAGCGGCAAGGTCGGCTTTCTCTACTCGCCCCATGACGAAGACAACACCAGCGCCATCGCCGGTCTGAACGGCCACTTCGAGACCGGCCCGGTCACTCATCAGATGAACTTCGGTCTTTCCGGCACCTGGGGCGAACAGCGCTCGGCGTTCGAAGCGATCCTGGTAGCCAATCGGGTAAACGGCAACCTGTACAACCCGGTTCAGGTGCCGCGCCCGACCAACACCTACTTCGGCAGCGATATCCACGATCCGCGAGTCGTCGGCAAGACCCGGGTCAAGAGCGCGGCGGTGTCCGACACCCTGGGCTTTATCGATGACCGCGTCCTGCTGACCTTCGGCGCGCGCCGCCAGACCCTCGAAACCGATGCGTGGAACACCACCAGCGGTGCGCGCACCGCCAACTATGATGCGTCGATCACCACGCCGGTCTACGGCCTGGTGATCAAGCCGTGGGAGCATGTGTCGTTCTATGCCAACCGCATTGAAGGCTTGCAACAGGGGCCTGTTTCACCCGCCACCGGCGTGACCAACCCCAACGAAGTGTTCGCCCCCAACCGCAGCAAGCAGACCGAAGCCGGGGTCAAGCTCGACTGGAACAGCTTCGGCGCGACGCTGGGCGTGTATCGCATCGAGATGCCCAACAGCTCGACCTCGACGGTGTCCGGCGCCAAGCTGCCAACGTTCAGCGTCGATGGCGAACAGGTGAACAAGGGGGTGGAACTGAATCTGTTCGGCGAACCCCTCGATGGCCTGCGCCTGTTGACTGGGGCGACCTGGATGGACACCGAACAGAAGAAAACCTCCAACGGCCTCAATGACGGTAACCGTGCCGCCGGTGTACCGCGCTTTCAATACAATCTTGGGGCCGACTGGGACATTCCCGGCATTGCAGGTGCTGCGCTCAATGGCCGCCTGCTGCGTACCGGTGGAGAGTACGTCAATGCGGCCAACACCTTGAGCATCCCGGCCTGGACCCGCGTCGACCTCGGCGCCCGCTACGGTTTCAAGGCCGACGACAACTACATCACGCTACGCGCCAACGTCGAGAACGTCGCGAACAGGGCCTATTGGTCGGCGGCCTCGACCTCCAACAACTACCTGACCCAAGGCGAACCGCGAACGCTGAAACTGTCGGCGACGGTGGATTTCTGATCGGCAGCCAGCCTGCCCGCCCCGCATGAACGAAGAAGGATCAGCCGGCGATTCGTCGAGGCGCGGGCAGTGCTGCATCACGCATTCGCATTCCCCGTGCGGATAAACGAGTACCGATCAATATCTTCACGCAACTGCCACCCCTGGCTGCGCCAGTACTCGGCCGCCGCGTCGTTGGTCTTGAACACGTCCAGGTGGCATTTGTGGATGCCCTGTTGTTCAAGGCTGGACAGGCAACGCTCGACCAGCGCATTGGCGATGCCTTGCCGGCGAAACCCTGGCAGTACCAGCAAATGCTGCAGATAACCTCGTCGGCCATCATGCCCGCACATCACGCAGCCACACAGCGTGCCGTCAACTTCGGCCACGAAGCTCATGCCGGGATTGCGTTGCAGGTAGCGGGAAGTCGATTCGCGGGAATCGGCGTCACGCAAGGAGATGCCGGGCGTATTTTTCATGAGGTCGATGACCGCATCGTAATCGTCCATGGTCATGACACGCAGAGTGAACATTGGCTTGGGCCTGCAAAATGACGGGGGTCGGCAGCCTAGCAAAGGCCACTGCGGCGTTGCGTGAACAGTTGATGATTTGTATCGATCTGTATTGAGCGCCGACCAGGCTACACAGCGATACATAACGGCAGGTTCGAGACACATACGCCGTATATGAAAGTGAAAAGATGCGCGGGTCGCACTTGAGGCAAGTGCTCAAACCCTTTGCAGGAGCCCCCATGATCAATCAAATCGAAACCGTGCTGTACACCGGCAAGACCGTCACCACCGGCGGCCGCCAGGGCGAGTCGCGCAGCGACGATGGACGTCTGGATGTCAAGCTGTCGCCACCGGGTTCCGCCGGTAGTGGCACCAACCCCGAGCAATTGCTGGGCGCCGGTTGGTCGGCCTGTTTCATCGGTGCCATGGGCAAGGCTGCGACGGCCTTGAAGGTAAGCCTGCCGGCCGACGTCAGCGTCGCCACCGAAGTGGATCTGGGCAAGACCGACAACGCGTTTTTCCTCCAGGCACGCCTGAATGTCAGCCTGCCGGGCCTGGACCCTGTGCTGGCCCGCACACTGGTGGACACCGCCCACCAGAACTGCCCGTACTCCAAGGCGACCCGTGGCAACATCGACGTGACGATCAATCTGGTCTAAGCGTTGCGCCATTGATTGAGTAGCAGCGGGCGCGAAACGCATGCGCCAGACAAACAAATGCCCCGAAAGTCGGGGCATTTGATCTTGTGGGCTGCTTTTGCGCAGCAGCACAAGCTGGCTTCGAGAGCCAAGTAGGTGGCCAGTGCTGGTCTCTGGCTTACGAGGTTTATCGGGCCTCCCACAGCAACAGCAATGTGCTGTCCTGCTTCACACGGCATAAGGGCTGGATCTCAGCGCGGAGATCTTTCTAACCGTGTACCCTTCGGAGCGCGCCCCACGCGTCCTCGCTATCCGCTTGCGCATCAGTCTGCGTTTTCACCTACATGTTCAAGCCTAGCAAAACAACGCCGGTGCGAAAGGCTGTTTTTAGACCGATTTCATGTTTGGGCCGCCGTCGCAGAACGGAAAAATGCTATAGGCCAGCCGTCGTTCATCGGATGATTGACGCCTTTGGCCATTCGCGGATTAAGCTCGGTTCAGATGCTGCGTAAATGCTCATTTCGCTGCATATTCGCAGCACCGCTATCTATTCACGAATGAATTCTGTAGGAGCGAGCATGCTCGCGATGGGCGTACAGACACCGTGGGGTGTCAGGCAGCGCACGTTATCGTTAACGACCATCGCGAGCATGCTCGCTCCTACAGAGTTGGCATGCGAAATGCCGTGAACAGCAACCCTAAATAAAAATAGAGCCGATCCTGCGATGGATATCCTCAACTTACTGGGCACCAAGGCCCAGCCATTGGCCAGCACCCTGAGCGCCGACGGGCAATTGCTCAACCTGTCCGCCAGCCTCAGCGATCAACTGGGTTATGCGCCGCAAGAACTGCTGAATCAGCCCATCGAGCGCGTCTTCAGCGTCGACTCGGTGCGCACGCTGCGAGCGCTGTTTGCCAACCCGCCCGCCGACGAGCAGGTCCACAGCCTGGAACTGACCCTGATTCGCCACAACGGTGGCCTGTTGCACGTGGTCGCCAGTGGTTTGCTGGAGTGGCGCACGGAGCAACCGGCCTGCCTGCACTTGCTGAAAATCCCCCTGGGTGCCCTGGGGCATCGGCTGCGGGAGATGCACAACGCCAATGAAGTGATGAGCCAGATGTTGCAGAGCGCCAAGGTTGCCTACTGGTGCATCGAGTTCGCCGAGGCGGTGGACATCAACAATTCACCGGATGAAATCGTCCGTCAGGTGTTCGAAAACGACTCCCACTGGCGCCTGTGCAACCGCGCCATGGCCGAAGTCTACGAGATGCCGTCGGATGTCGACTTCAACCAGCAGCCAGTGCGCCTGTACTGGCCGCGCAGCCCGGCCAACGAAGAGTTCGTGCGGCGCCTGATCGAAGCCCGGTTCAGCGTCGACTGTGCCCTGTCGGTGGATCGCCGCCATGACGGCTCGCCGGCCTACGTGGAAAACGATGTACGGGCAACCATCGTCAATGGGCAGCTGCTGCGCATGTGGGGCAGCATTCGCGACGTCAGCCAGGAATTGCGCATGCAGCACGATGCCGAACAGCGCATCGATGCCCTGCGCCGGGTATTCGATGCAGTGCCCGACGCCGTGCTGGTCATCGACGAACAGCTGCAACCGCAATGGCGCAACGCGGCATTCGAAGAGACCTTCGGCATTACTCACGGCGCCGGTATCGCGCGCCTGCTGCTGGGCCTGGCCCTGCCCGAGCGAACCTGGCACAGCCTGCCCTTGCCGGACCTGAGCGGGCGCGATCATCAGTTCAATGTGCATTGCTCGCGCATCCTGATCCGCGAAGGCGTAGCCTGGAAAGTCGCCGTGTTTCGCCACAGCCAGGGCGTGCGCCGCGTTGAAGAGTTGCACCCATGAAAGACTCCAACCTGCCGCCCACGCTGCAGATGGGCATGCGCTCTTCAGTCAACGTCAGCAGTGAAACACTCGCTGCCTTGCTGGAAACCCCGGCGCTGCATGCCTTGCTCGACAGCTTCAGCGAAGCCTTGATCGTGACAGACGGCGAAGGTCGGGTGCGCTTTGTCAATCTGGCTGCCGAACGGGTCAATCGGCTGCCCAGGCAGCAAGCGGTCGGCTTGTTGGAGAGTGATTTTTTCCAGCGCTCGGCACTGAACTACGATGACCTGCTGGCGGCCTTGAATCGCGGTGGCAACAGTGCCCTGACGCGCTCACGGGAGGGTCGTATCCTGCTCAGCAGCACCCACGCGATCCCTACGGGCGCCTACGAAAAACCCTTCCGCATGCTGACCCAGAAAGACTTCGACGGCAGCCAGCCACCGCGACGCAATGCCCTGATCAGTCGGCCGGCGGAACCGCAGGGCCTGCGCGATCCCCAAGACAATGCCCTGCACCTGTCGCCGCAGTTGTCGAGCATCGCCGACACCGGCGTGCGTGCCTTTCGCCGCCGTGCGCGGTTACTGCTGCTGGGTGAGCCCGGCGTCGGCAAGACCGCCATCGCCCGGCACATTCACCGCGCCGCTGGTTGGGGCGATCGGCCCTTCATTCATGTCAACTGCGGGAGCATCCCGGAGAGCCTGTTCGAATCGGAGATGTTCGGTTACGAGCGTGGCGCGTTTACCGGCGCCTTGCAGGGGGGCAAGCAAGGCTATATCGAGGCGGCCTCGGGCGGCACACTGTTCCTCGACGAGATCGGCGAAATCCCTCTGCATGTGCAGGCCAAGCTGTTGAAGTTTCTTGAAGACAGCACCATCCAGTCCGTCGGCTCGCCCTTGAGCAAAACCGTGCAAGTCCAGGTGATCACCGCCACCAACAAGGACCTGCGCCAACTGGTCGACACCGGCGGGTTTCGTGCCGACCTTTACTATCGCCTGGCCGTGCTGCCGGTGGAAATTCCGCCGCTGCGCCAGCATCTGGACGACTTGCCGTTTCTGATCGACATCCTGCTCAGCCGCATCAATGGCGACCGCGAACCCTCGCTGAGCCTGTCGGCCGGCTGCCGCAAACGCCTGATGAACTACGACTTTCCGGGCAACATCCGTGAGCTGGTCAATATCTTCGAACGCCTGGCGGTCCTGGCCGACGATGAGGCGCAGGAGCATCACCTGCCGGCCGAACTGCTACAACCGACCCGCGCCCAACAACGCCCGGCCTCTTCGATGGTGGCGGACGAGGCGCAAGACAATCCGGATCAGAACCTCAAGCTTCAGGTTCAACAATTCGAACGCCAGGTCATCCTCCAGGCCGTGGACCTGTGCGGCAGCAAACGCAAGGCCGCGCAACACCTGGGCATCGACATCGGCACCCTGATCCGCAAGCTGCAGCGCGACTGATTCATCCATTGACTTGATCCCTGTGGGAGCTGGCTTGCCAGCGAAGGCGGCCTGGCGTCATGTGGTGCCGATGAAAACGCTTTCGCCGGCAAGCCTGGCTCCTACAGGCACCCGCGAAATGCAGGTGTACGCCAATCTTTCCTGATCGTTCCCACGCTCTGCGTGGAAACGCCTCAACGGACGCTCTGCGTTCGGCTCTGGATGTTGGGACGCGGAGCGTCCCGGGCTGCATTCCCACGCTGAGCGTGGGAACGATCAGCCTGATTCATCCATTGACTTGACTCCTGTAGGAGCGAGGCTTGCCCGCGAAGGCGGCCTGGCGTCGTGTGGCGCCATTGAAAACGCCTTCGCCGGCAATTCGGATCGCCGCACCGCTGGCTCCTACAAATACCGCTGCAAAAACGCCTACACCCATGGTTATTTCTGCCTGCATTTCTCTCCCATAAAAATAAAATATCGTTATTTTTCAATACGTTAAATAACTGGCACGACCTGTGCTCCTCCTATCGTCAACCCACCATCGTTGGGCTTTGCATCGGAGCCGGCTTCCATTCGCCGGCTCGCTAGCCAGGAGGAATAACAATAATGTTGATCACCGGGATCAAAAGCCGGCCGGTCTATGACCGGTTGCAACCCCTGCCGGGAGGCCGCCGGCACATCGTTGCCGGGCAAGGCAGCGGCGGTCGCGCCATGGTGCGCCTGTTGGGCGAAATGAACGGGCTCGACGGCCCCGTCACCTTGCTGTACTCCCGCGAGTCCTTTTCCGGGCAGGACTTCCTGACCGAACTGCAGAAGTACCCTGACCATGAGTTGCACCTGTATGCCACCAACCAGGCCCTGATCGACGATCTGCACGACCTGCTGTTCGACGCGCACATGGGCACCCGCCTGTACCTGGCCGGGTCCGAGAGTTTCCTGGGCAGCGCCATGCAGGTGGCCACGCGCTTCGACCTCAACCGCGATGAAGTCCTGCGCGAGCACTCCGGCACCCTGGTGCGCCGGGTCTGGTGCGTGCACTGCGACACCTACACCGAAAACGTCACCCAACGCGTCTACGACTGCCCCGGCTGCGGCCTGACGCTGGTGGTACGCGATCACTATTCCCGGCGACTGGCAGCATTCCAGGCGGTCAAGGCCGATGCCGAAGTACCGGGCGAACTGCCCCCAGCCGAGGAGCTCGATACATGAGCCAGAACAATGGGACCCTGAATCTGCGCGTGGCTCGAATCGAATCGGTGACGCCCGAGATCAAACGCTTCACCCTGGTCGCGCTGGATGGCGCGCACCTGCCGGCGTTCTCCGGCGGCAGTCACGTGGTGGTGTTGATCGACAAGGCGGGCAACACGCTGCGCAACCCCTACTCCCTGCTGAGTTCGCCCTATGACACCAGCAGCTATCAGATTGCCGTGCGCCGGGTAGAAAGCGGTCGCGGTGGCTCTGTCGCGCTGCACGACACGATCAATGAAGGCGACATGATCGAGGTCACCCCTCCGGTCAACCTGTTTCCGCTGAGCAAACAGGCACGACTGCACCTGTTCATCGCCGCCGGCGTCGGCATCACCCCGATGATGTCGCAGCTCGAAGAACTGCGCCTGAGCAAGGTGCCTTTCGAACTGCACTACGCCGTGCGCGGTGAACAACACGCGCAGATGGGCAAAGAGTTGAAGGCCGTTTATGGCGAGCAGGTTCACCTGTACCGCAAGGGCATCGAATCGCGCATGGACATCGGCCGGATCCTGGCCGACCGCCCGCTGGGCAGTCACGTCTACGCCTGCGGCCCCGACAGCATGATCGACGCCACCCTGGCCTGTGCCCGCGACCTGGGCTGGACCGACAGCCACATCCATTTCGAGCGTTTCCTGGAACAGAGCAGCGGCGGCGAAGCCTTCAGCTTCACCCTCGGCCGCAGCGGCGCGACCATCGAAGTCTCGCCCGACCAGACCATGCTCGAAGCCGTCGAAGCCGCCGGCTACAGCATGCCGTACCTGTGCCGCGGCGGCGCCTGCGGTCACTGCGAAACCGAAGTGCTGGAACTCGACGGCGAGTTGCTGCACAGCGACGACTGGCTCTCGGACGAAGACAAGGCCCGCTGCAAGAAAATCATGCCCTGCGTATCACGCGCCAAATGCAATCGCCTGGTCATCGACCTCTGATCGACGGAGACAAAACAATGAACATCAAATTCAATCCCGACGAAACCTACCGCGACGACTACACCTACACCAACAGCCCGGAAGCCATCGCGCGCGCGCCCTTTCCGTTTCCCGATGACGACTACATGTACTCGATGAACCTCGAGCCCCATGTCTCGGTGGGTGACGGTGCGTTCCGCGCCGCCTTCGACATCGACGAACACTACATCAGCGAATGCCGCGACCGCGCCATTACGCTGGAGAAAGACCCGGGCATGCACTACGTCTCCGCGCCGCACATGATGGAAGCGCAATGGGACTTGCTGGAACTGATCATGGAGTCCTACGCCCGGGACTACCCGCAGTACTTCAGCCTGGAGCGTGAAGGTCGCCAATGGCACTGGGTCAACCGCCTGCTGGACATCGACGACCGCTTCACCTTCGGCGACGCGGACACCCTGCCCTATGAGCCGATGGAGTACGTGACTCGCCAGGCCCAGGGTGACTGGGTCTTGCAGGAAGAGCGCGACGGCACCCTGTACTGGGGCGCGGGTATTGCCACCCAGCGCGCCGACTATTCGCTGCGCTTCAACCTGGGCATGAGCTGGGAAGAATTCCACGGTCCCGTGCCGCTGGTGAAGGAAATCGGCATGCTCGACCGCGCCCTGAAATTCCTCCTGCGCCTGCGCACCGGCCACCCTGTGCGTCGCCTGAACTGGTCGCTGACGGTCAATCCGCGCCTGGAAGTTTCGGCCGAAAGCCTGCCCGAGTGGGCACCGGACCGCACCATCGTCACCGCCGAAAACGCCGGCAAACTGGTGTACCTGCGCATCGAACTGCAACCGCTGCATCGCCTGCCGCGCAGCAACGCCATTGTTTTCCCGATCCGCACTTACCTGCTGAGTCTTGAAGACATCGCCACCAACCCGGCCTGGGCGCGACGCATGCACCGCGTGTTGCGCGACCTGAATCAGCAACTGGTCGATTACAAGGGCTTCAGCCGCTACCGCGATGCGGCGGTGGAGTGGCTTTCCAAGTACGACAAAGAGACCGAAAGCCACGCCTGAACCTCGTAGGAGCGAGGCTTGCCCGCGAAGGCGGCGTCGCAGTCAACATCATTGTTGAATGTGAGGGCCTCTTCGCGGGCAAGCCACGCTCCTACAGGTCTAGACACAACAACAAGCTCAATAAGAGCACCGGCGGGCCAACCCGCCACCCTTGCAATCCACTGCCATTGATAATGAGGAAATAACATGAGTGGCTCTTCAAACCCGCGTGCAAGTGACAGCGCCGACCAGGATGCGGAACAACTCCGCGCCCTTGGTTACAGCTCGGATTTCAATCGCAGCATGAGCCTGTGGGAGAACTTTTCCCTGGGCTTTACCTACCTGTCGCCGGTCGTCGGCGTCTATACCCTGTTCGGCCTTTGCCTGGCCGCCGGTGGCCCGCCGATGTTCTGGTCGTACCTGCTGATCGGCGCCGGGCAGATGCTGGTGTGCCTGATCTTTGGTGAAGTGGTTTCGCAGTTTCCGATTTCCGGTGGTGTCTACCCCTGGGCCCGCCGGTTGGTGGGCAAGCGTTGGGCGTGGATGGTCGGCTGGGTGTATGCCTGGGCGCTGTGCGCCACCATTGCCGGTGTCGCGGTGGGTGCAGGTCCTTACCTGGCGATCCTGATGGGCTTCGCCCCTGGCGCCGAGGCCAATATCTACATCGCCCTGGCGATCATCCTGCTATCCACCGCGTTGAATCTGGTGGGCACCAAACTGCTGGCGCGGGTGGCGATGTTCGGCTTTCTCTGCGAACTGGTCGGGGCCATCCTGGTCGGCGGTTACCTGCTGATCTTCGAACGTCATCAACCGATCAGCGTGCTGTTCGACACCTTCAACCTCGGGGTGAACGGTTCGTACCTGCCGGCGTTCCTTGCGGCGTCGCTGGCCGGTCTGTTCCAGTACTACGGTTTCGAAGCCTGCGGCGACGTCGCCGAAGAAACCCCGAACCCTGGCAAACGCATTCCCAAAGCCATGCGCATGACCATCTACATCGGTGGCGCGGCGGCGATGTTCGCTTGCCTGGCGTTGATTCTGTCGGTGCCGGACATGGCAAAAGTGCTGGCGGGCGAAGACACCGATCCGGTGGCGACCATCCTGGCCAATGCTTTCGGTCCGGTCGGCTCGCGCCTGGTGATGGCAGTGGTGATGGTGTCGTTCATTTCCTGCGTATTGAGCCTGCAAGCGGCCGCCAGCCGACTGCTGTTCGCCTATGCCCGTGACGAAATGATCGTCGGCAGTTCGCTGTTCAAGCGCCTGTCGGCCAACCACGTGCCGTCGTTCGCCCTGCTGGTCAGCGGCCTGCTGCCGGCGGCGATTGTCTGCCTGGGGATGTTCATGGCCGACGCCGTGGCCACCATTGTCGGCTTTGCCGCCATCGGTATTTACGTGGCGTTCCAGTTGATCGTGGTTGCCGCACTGATCGCCCGTGCCAAGGGCTGGCGTCCGAGCGGTCAGTTCACCCTCGGTGCCTGGGGCCTGTGGGTCAACCTGGGCGCGCTGATCTATGGCGTGTGCGCCATCGTCAACATGGTCTGGCCACGCTCGCCGGATGCGCCCTGGTACATCAACTATTCGATGATCCTGACCACCCTGGTGGTGATGGGCGCCGGCCTGATCTACATGCTGCTGGGCAAGCCGTACGACAAAGGCACGGCACCTGCGGGCGATGCATGGAAGTTCTCCAAGCCAAAGGCCAAGGCAGCTGATCGCACCCCGGTATCGGCCACCTGACAACCCCTACCCCTGTAGGAGCGAGCACGCTCGCGATGATCGTCAACGATGACGCGGGAAGCCTGACACCCCGTGGTGCTCCGGCTTCCATCGCGAGCGTGCTCGCTCCTACAGGGATCCGGTTTCGACAGAACAATTAGAGGACACGTACATGCAAACCCAACTCCTGATCAACGGCCAGTTGCTCGACGGCGAAGGCCCTGCCCAACCGGTGTTCAACCCGGCGCTGGGCCGTGTGCTGGTGGA